>JACOVV010000060.1 GCA_016177145.1 Candidatus Omnitrophota bacterium
GGATAGAGGCGTGTCGCTTTAGTTGCCTGGATAACTCTATTTCAATCTTCTTGTGGAGTTGTTCAATTCCCCAGCGATACCCGATAAATCCCGCAATTCCCAGCACAATAATCAGAAGAATTTTTTTCTTCATGGCATTAAGTATATCCTATTTCGTCTTTCGTCGTTTGTTCTGCTTCGCCCTGCAACACGGAATATCCATGGTAGGGCTTTGTAACGAAGTTGCTGCGTAGCCCTGCTTCGCGCTTCGACGATCAACATCTGGTAGCGCTTCGCAGCGGCGAAGCAGAATGCCCCCGGGCCGATTCGAACGGCCGACCACCTGCTTAGAAGGCAGGTGCTCTATCCACCTGAGCTACGGGGGCGTTACAATTTTCGGGGTGCTCGGATTTGAACCGAGAACTTCCTGGTCCCAAACCAGGCGCTCTAGCCAAGTTGAGCCACACCCCGCAACAGCCCGTAAATAGGTGATTTATTGTACCATCTACACCTTGTCACCGCAACCAGCACTCTGTATAATAGTCTTATGCTTCGCCGGCGATGGAGTTACGTGATTTTTGGGACTGTTCTTTTCTTAACCGCCGGCAGTTTTCTTTTTCTTTGGGCGGCCCGCTCCTACCTCACTGGACAAATCATCCCTGATTTAGAAAAGAAATTTCAGTTAGAGGTACAGACATCAAGTATTGAACTCAATCCTTTCCGAGGCATTTCGATTCATGGATTGAAGATTCGTTCCGCGAGGGGGGAGTTTTCGGCCGATCAAATCCTGCTATGGATCTATCCCTGGAAATGGTGGCAGAATAAAGAAATTGAATTCTACTTTCAAGCGGAAGGAGTCCAAAAAACAAATCTTACCATCAAAGGTAAAGGGACATGGCATCGCGACCGGCAGATCTTCACGCTCGAACCTGTTTTTGAAGGGCCGCTGCTCACCTCCTTGGTTTCTCCTTTAAAAACCTCTCTGAGTTATGACTTTAAAACTCAGGAACTAACAGCCGCCGCGCAGACCCATTCCGGTGTCGCGACGCAGTTTCAAGGAACCAAAACTCCCGATGAATTGTCCATTCAACCTTCCTGGATCCGTTTTCGGGATTCATTTTTGGAATACCATGGTGATTTCACGACCACCACCAACAACAACCAACTCTACCTAGACGCCGCCGGCGCCTTAAAACTGGATCAAATCGAAGAATTACTCATAGGGAAGACAGAAATCTTCTCCAGAATTGATCCGGAACTTTCTCATGTTGAATTTGGAACAGCCGTTGAAAACAATCAGGTCATCCTGGAGGATCTCATCGCGAATTACGCTCTCGGGTACCTGAGTATCCGCGGCGTTTACGGCCTGTCCGCCCCCCATCGGTTCCGTATTTCTCTGCGTGGAGACCAGATGGAACTCTCCGAGCTCTTGGAGGAACCTTTGAAAAAGGGGAAACCCATTGAGGGAATTCTCACTGGATCCCTCACGCTTCATGGGGACGCAGAAAATATGAACGCCCTGGAAGGCCAAGGACTTTTTGAAATCACCGATGGCCGGCTGTGGGATTTAACCGTTTTTAAAGGATTAGCCAGGGCGCTCAAAATCCCTCAACTGGAACGAGTGATTTTTCGTGAAGCTTCAGGGAGATTCCTGCTCAAACAAAAACAATGGAACTTCCCTCAAGTTCAATTAAGAAGCAACCAACTCATTCTTGACGGGCGGGGTACGGTTGCGTGGAACGGGGAGCTTAATTTCTTGGTAGGAATCACCTTTTCACAGGAGTTCCTCAATGAGATCGGCGGAACTCCCAGCGGATTGATCGCTGGGCTTTTGACGGATGCTTCGGGGCAGGCTTTCACCCAAATCAAAATCACCGGCACCTTGCGTGAGCCGAAATACAAAATTGATCCTATCCCGCCTCAGAAGATCTTCCAGGGGATTTTTCAACGTATTCTGAAATAAAATCTTTCGCTTTGGCCAAGGCCTGCCAACGATGGCTGATTTTGTGTTTGACCTCAGGCCCCAATTCAGCGAAGGTCTGTTTGTATCCTGCCGGAATGAAGAGCGGATCATAGCCAAAACCGTAGTCCCCCCCGGACGCAAGCGTGATCGTCCCTTCACAAACTCCCTCGACGACTCCAAGTAACCTCTTCCCATGAGCGATCGCGACAGAACACCGAAACCGCGCCGTTCTTTTTTCAAGAGGAACGCCTTTTAACAATTGTAATAATTTCTGGTTATTCTCTTCGTCCGTGGGGGCGGGTTTTAAACCCGCCCCTACACCGGCAAACCGGGCAGAGAAAATTCCCGGCGCTCCATTGAGAGCGTCTACCTCTAACCCGGAATCATCCGCTAAAACCCACTCAGGCGTCTGATAAGCAACGGCCATTGTCTTTTTAACGGCATTCTCCCAGAAATTCTTTCCGTCCTCAACGACCTCCTCGACCTTTCCCTCCCACTCTTTTAAAGAGATCACCTGTAAAGGGAACCCGGCCAAAAGCTCCCGGATCTCCCGGAGTTTTTTTTGATTCTGGGTAGCGACGATCAATCTCACTAGATTCTGACCGCCTGTTTTTGGAGCTGGATCAACTTTTGGATCGTCTGCGCGGCAAGATCCAACATCTGATTCATTTGTTTCTTGGTAAAAGGATCGGCTTCCGCGGTCCCCTGCACCTCCACCAATCGTCCGCTCCCAGTCATGACAACATTCATGTCCACGCCCGCTTTTGAATCTTCCTCGTAGTTTAAATCCGCCATCAAGACCCCGTCTAAGATTCCGACACTCACAGCCGCCAAGTAATCTTTAATGGGCGATTTCGTCAATATGCCTTCTTTTTGTAACTTCTTCATTGCCAGAGAAAGCGCGACAAAACTCCCGGTAATGCTTGCCGTCCGGGTCCCGCCATCCCCTTGGATCACGTCACAATCAATCCAAATGCTCCGTTCCCCCAATAATCCCATATCCACAACGGAGCGAAGGCTCCTGCCGATCAAACGCTGAATTTCTTGAGTCCGTCCGTTAGGGCGTCCGCGTGTCCCTTCCCGCGCGATCCGCTCCCGGCACGAACGAGGAAGCATGCCGTATTCTGAAGTCACCCACCCTTTTCCCTTCCCGCGCAGAAAGGGAGGAACCGATCCTTCCACTGAAGCGGCGCACATAACCTGGGTATTCCCCATCTCGATCAAACAGGACCCCTCCGCGAATTTCAGAATATCTTTTTTAATTCGCACTTTTCTCATCTGGTCAAAATGTCTTCCGTCAATTCGCGTCATCTTATCTGACTCCTATCATTTTATGAACCTGTGGCAGGATACGAACATCTTTCACCTTCTGTCTAGCCCACTGCTGCCACTTCGCCAGCAAAACCATATTGGTTCGCAGTGTTCCGTCCGCGGCCGTAGCAGGCTGTAATACCATTGGAATATCGGGAGAAGCGGCGCTGACTAATTCTACCGCTTGTCTCCATTCATCCAACAGAGTTTTTTCAGTAATCACAACTTTGATAAAGATTTCTTTCTTCATCGCTGTCTCCAAAAACCGTTCGTGCGCTCTCCAGTGCTGCGCGCCATTAAGCGCTGACGGCAGTTTAATGTCCATGGCGATAATATCAACAAAATCGATGCATTCCAACAGGGATTCTGCCAAAACGCCGTTGGTCTCCAGATAGCATTTTGGGATCCATTTTTTCACCAAGGGAATGAGCCGCTTCAGAAATACCGCATAAAGCAACGGTTCTCCCCCGGTCAATGAAAAAGAGTGAAAAGAATTCGCGGAGCAGAGATGTTGAACAGAACGCGTAATCTGTTCCAGGGTTTGGGCCGCCCTTCCTGGAACGTTAATCGGCGTATCGCAATATTCGCAGGCGAGATTGCATTGATTAAAACGGATAAAAATCTGTGGAACTCCGACGTAAACTCCTTCACCTTGGATGGAAGCAAAAATCTCCGTTAGATCGGCTGTGCGAGAATTAATGACCGGCAACATAACTGGTTCCGGCTTCCTGAAATCCTTTCGCTCGAAGAAGACAGGAATCACATTCCTGACAGGGAGTCTCTCCGCCCTGATAACAGGACCAGGTCCATTCAAAAGGAACTCCCAACCGGCTTCCCAGCCGGATGATTTCCGCTTTTGTCATTTTTAACAACGGAGTCAATATGCGGACCGGGTTACCGTCAACTCCCGCTTTAGTTCCCGCTTGCATGGTCTTCTCAAAAACATTGAAAAAATCCTCCCGGCAGTCGGGATAACCGGACCAATCGAGCTGATTAGCGCCGATGACGATGGCCCCGGCCGCTATCGCTTCGGCCCAAGAGAGAGCAAAGCTCAAAAAGAGAGTGTTCCTTGCCGGGACATAGGTCGAAGGAATCCCCGCGCCTATTTCGTTATAGGTTCTTCCTTTAGGGATCGGCGTGTCTTTATCCAACAGGGCGCTGCCGCCCCATGGCAATTCGCAGCGAATGACACGACAAGGGAATCGAAGATAACCGGCAATTCTTTGGGCTGACTGAAGTTCCCGACGGTGTTTTTGGCCGTAGTCGATGACCAAGCAATGCGGCTGGTATCCCTGGTCCGCGGTCCAATAGAGCGCCGTCGTCGAATCAAGTCCACCGGAGAACAGGACGACAGCCTTTTTGCTTTTTCCACTTTCCATTTTCTCCACCAGAGGCGCTTTTCGCCTCTGGTGAGACCTCGCCTCCGGCGGGCATTTTCCATTTTCCGTTTTTTCAGACATACGCCTTCTCTAGCTGCTCAATTTTCTCTCCCAAAAACTTCTCCGCCAATTCCACAAATTTATCAGGATCATCACTGACAAAATACCGCGCTTGGCTTCGTTCACGCGACCGGTTGGTCTCCAGTCCCTGCTCCCGCAAAACTTTTTCAATCTCTATCGCCATACTGGTAGCCGAATCCACTAATCGGACACCATCTCCCATCACTCTCGAAATCACATCCCCAAGAAGAGGGTAATGGGTGCATCCCAGTATCAAGGTATCAATATCATTCTTCCGCAGAGAAGAGAGATATCTCTTGGCAATTTCAAACGTCACTTCATCATAGAGCCAGTGCTCTTCCACAAGGGGAACAAAAAGAGGGCAGCTCTGGCTGAAAACACGCACGCGAGAATCCAATTTTTCCAAGACAGTTTCATAAGCCCTGCTCGAAATAGTCGCGTGGGTCCCGATCACCCCTATTTTCCGGTTTTCCGTTGTCTGAATAGCGCGTTTGGCCCCCGCTTCTATAACCCCAAGGATCGGAAGGCGAAAAGACGCTCTTAAACTCTGCAGGGCGAAAGCGGAAGAAGAATTGCATGCGATGACAATCATCTTGACTTGATGTTCGATCAGAAACCTGGCGTTCTCCAAGGAAAATCTTTCAATCGTCGTCTGTGATTTGTTCCCGTAGGGAACCCTGGCGGTATCTCCGAAATAGATAATATCTTCCTTGGGGAGCCGCTCTCTCAAAGCCCTGACAACTGTGAGCCCGCCGATCCCCGAATCGAAAACACCAATAGGCTTGAATGAGTTCAATTGGTAAACCCCTCTCTCTTTTCGTAATGTTCCTTATAAACCAGAATTCCTCCAGCGATCGCTTCTGCCAGGCGCTGGCGGTAACTCGCGGACTGGAGTTTCTGCTCTTCCAGCGAATTTGAGAGAAAACCGGTTTCGATCAAAACAGCCGGCATCGTTGTTGACTTCAGGACGGCGAAACGGGCGCTCTTGGTCCCCCGATTGCGAATCCCCAGGCGGGTTTGAGCCGCTTTACAGATTTCCCGCGCCAGTTCTTCAGACTCGGCGCGGTTTTCGTTATTCATGATATCCCACAACGTGGCTTCCAGGGTTTGGTTCCTCTCTGAAAACGATTCTTCTTCAAGATCGAGGACGGCATTCTCCATTGCCGCGACGGCGCGGGCTTCGTCATCAACGGCGTCCGACAGGTAATAGATTTCAAAGCCAGAGGCTGACCGGCTTTTGGATGAATTCGCATGAACACTGAGAAAGAAATCACTCTTATTCTCATTGGCAATCTGTGCGCGTCTCCCCAAAGAAACAAACTGATCTTTATCCCTTGTCATGACGATCTCAATTCCTTCTTTTACTAAGAGATCCCGAAGTCTTAAAGCAACATCCAGCACGATATCCTTTTCTTTAGAGCCTAATCTTCCTCTGGCGCCCGGATCTTTTCCGCCATGGCCGGGGTCAATGACAATCTTACGGATTTGAAATACTCCTTCTGCCGGAGGAGGCCCCCTTGAAACGTTGAGAGATTCCAACAACGGCATAGAGCCCTTTGGAAAAAAAATCAATCCGTTCTTGCCGCGAAGCGGTTCTGAGAGATACACCCTTTCGCCGCCCACCATTCCTATCCGGCTATCCAAGAGGAACTTTCCTTTGGCAGATTTTCCTTCAAGAGTAACGACATTAACCACGGGGTCCCACTCCCATGGAATCTCCCTTGATTCACAATAAGAAATAAGCGAAACGTAATTTACGGGATCAAACCCGACTAGAGCCGTTGGTGTTTCCGTGAGAACCGACCGGTTGGAAGGGACGCAGCCCGAAAAGAGGAAAATGGATAGTGGAAAATGGATAGTGGATAAGACAAAAGATAAAAAGCGGAGAGTGAATCTAAAATTACGTTGTTTTTTCCACTTTCCACTTTCCACTTTCCACTCTCCGATTTTGATCAATGAAACCATGGAGGTGAGGGGAATCGAACCCCTGTCCTCAAAGCTCCTGGTAAAAACCGCTACATGCTTAGCCGAACTCTTATAGCTTCGCCCCAAAAGGCTTCTGTCCGGCGAGACGCCAACAGGACTAGCTTTTGTGAGACTGTCGGTCAATCCCCTAAAAGCGGAAGGGACCAACCCATCCTGCTGTCGACGTCTGACCTGGTCCCGCAGGCAAGACCAGCAGACGTCGCCGCGATTAAGCGGCGAGTGGCAATGCTACCATTGGACGAATGTCAATGGCTGGCATCACCGGCGTCAATTGTTCATCGACGTTTGTTTTTGTGTCAGGTTTTTACGAGGCCTCCTGACAACCTCGGCATGCTGCTTCTACTGGACTCCTTCGAGTCGAAGCCAGTCACCCCCGCTTATGATTATATCACAATCACTCTGATTTCTTCTTCTGCCGCTCCCCCAACGCCCTTTCTACTTCCCGCTGGATATCCCGTTTTTTGATATCCTCCCGGCGGTCGTACTCTCGCTTCCCCTTCCCTAACGCCACTTCTACCTTAGCGTATCCTCTTTTAAAATAAACCTTTAGCGGTACCAATGTGTATCCTTTTTGTTGAGTCAGTCCTACCAATCGCTTAATTTCACTTTTGTTGAGCAATAATTTCCGTGTTCTGATTGGATCCACATTGAAGATATTCCCCTGTTCATACGGCGGAATATGCATGTGATAAAGATAAACTCCATTCCCCTCCACTCGGGCAAAACTGTCCGTAAGGCTCCCCCGCGATTGACGGAGAGATTTCACCTCGGTTCCGGTCAGCATGATACCCGCTTCAAAGCTCTCGGAGATCTCGTAATCCCTGCGGGCTTTGCGGTTGGTGATGATGATTTTAATTCCGGGAGTCTCTTTCTCCATAATGGCGAATAGTATAGCATGGGAGATTCATTGACATCTATAACCTTTGAAGGTTAAAATAACGTCTCACAATATTGAGATTAGAAATTAGAGAGTAGCCCGCATTAGAAATTTTCACTCGAATTTCTACTCTCAAATTTCTAATGCTCTAATCAAATTTTGGCTGAGCCAAGATTTGATTGCCGGGGTGGCGAAATGGCAGACGCGCAGGATTCAGAGTCCTGTGGCCGCAAGGTCGTGGGAGTTCAAATCTCCCC
>JACOVV010000058.1 GCA_016177145.1 Candidatus Omnitrophota bacterium
CCGCGATGCTGGTTCTGGACCGCGCCAAAGAAGCTCTCGGCGCCGATTCTCTCTGGATTCAGCTTGCCGCAAGAATCCTTCAGCTTCGGATGAATCCGGCGGTGTTTGGGCTGGACATTCTCGCGGATCTGGATGAGAAAATCCGCCAGGCCGCTCAAGGAGCGGTCCGCCAGGCGATGGATCAAGAGACGCCGACCGCTGTTGAAACATTCAGGAAAGAAGTGGATTTGGAAAAAGCGGTTCCGGACGCCGCCCAGCGCGAATCCCTGCTGGCGTACCTCCTCTTTGTGGACCAATTGATCGAGACGGCCCAGCGGAGCCGGATGCAGCAGTTACTGCCGCTCATTCCGTTGCTCAACGCTACGCTCTTTACACAAATGACTTGGGTTTCAGAGAGTACTGTTTATAGAACGGTGATGGTTGCGTTGCCGGAAAGAAGTGAAGACAAAACAAAGATGTTACCGTTGCTGGCAATCGCTCTCTATAAAGAAGGAGATATCGAGGGGGCGTACCAGATAAGCGAAGAGGCAGTGAGACCGATTAGGAAAGAAGGAGAAGGGGTGTCATTAACGCCGCAGAAATTCCGCCTCTTACGGCTGGCTGGGGCCATCGCGCGCGCCAGGGAAGAGGCGCATCTGGTCCAGCAAGGACTCACGTTGGCGGTAGAGAGAACCACGCTGATCCCGTTGCCGATGGATGTCAGCCGGGAGATCAACGCGATCGAGCAGGAATTAAGAAATGAAACAGGCGATTGGAAGGAGATAGAGTCAACAACCGTCCCCATGAGCGCTCCAGTGACTGCCGACAGAGCGGATCTGCTCCTCTCCAATAGTGCGGCGCAGGTTCAATTGGGATTCTATCAAGTCATGGAGCAGGCGGCTGCCGGTAACAGAGAAGAGGCATTAGCCATCGCCGGCCGGCTCTTTGACAAGATGCCGGAAAATCCGGCAGTTCTCCAGATCTATCATCTAGTCCTGCTTGCGGCAGGCATCGGAGCGGTGGGAGAGTACGAACCGTTATTTACTTTATCACTTGAGCAGAAAGAGTCTCTGGCGCGTGTCACGACGGCGGAAGAGTGGGAGCAGACCCGAGAGGAACCGGTCTGGAGTCAGTTCCTGGGGACCGGCGAGGGGCCTGTGATCGAGGCGGCGATCCGGCGGCATTTACAGAGAAACGAAACCGCTCGCCGCTACGCCGTCGAATGGAACCTGCCGGAGCTAGGGAGATGGACCGTCAGCGTGAATACCGCCGTTGAGCAAACGATGCTGGCGTCGGTCAATGGAAATGAAGAGGAATTTGGAAGAAGATCGGCCCTTCACGCGGAAAAAAGAATCGTCATGGATAAATATAACCTCGCGCGGCGGGAAATCGCCGATCTGGAACAGCAATTGCGGCCGGAGTATGAACATCGTGACCGGTTGGCTCAGGAGGAACGGAATCTTCTCATCGTGGAGGCGGAATTGCAAACGACCCCTCCCGCTCATCTGTTAGACCGGGCCGCCGCTCTCAGACAGAAAGCGGCTGAACGGAGAGAATGGGTCGAATCCCTGGAGCAGGAGTTGATCTCTGCCGTCGAACAGGCGAGGGCTTTGCGCGAATGGCTCAATGAAATTCAGAAAGAATTATCGGCGTTTGGTTCCGGAGAGCCGCTCCCTCTGCCGGTCGCTCAGGCCTTATTTAGGATGGTCAGGGAACAGTCGCCCCTCGATGTGACCCACGCCAGAAACCAATTGGCAATAAGCTACAACCATCAACAGAAGCAGGTAGTTGCTGACCCAATATCACGACAAGACCAGAAAATCGACAACTTCCTAGCTGTGGCTTTGTAAAGGAGATAAAGATGACCTTCCATAAACAATTCACCATGGGTACTAAAATAATTGCCATGGCTCTTGTAAACACACAAATTCTTTGCAGATGTCTTTCTCCTTCCCCAAGCGCTAATACTCTTGCTCCTCGATCTAACTCAACAGGTATAAGAATTCAGGTCGTACAAGAAACGTATCACGAAGAAATTATTAGAAAACAAAGAAAGGAGACGATTGTAATCTTGCTTATTCCCTTAAGTATCTTGACTGGATGTACAGAGATAATTACGGGACATCCGATCAAAGCTATTATAACAACGATAGGTGGGTTTGGTGTTGCTACTGCTATTCTCTTCGTGAGTTGGAGGGTGTTTTTTCCAGTCAGCTGGTACGCATGGAGGTTAAAGAGTCTCGACGAAAATGTCAGACAGAAAGCAGTTGATGCTTTGAGCAACCTTAGGGATTCAAGAACCATCAGGATACTGATAAAGACATTAAAAGATAGAAGTAGTTCTGTGCGAGATAAAGGATATAAGTCATTAATTCAATTAGGGTGGACACCTAGTAACGAAGAGGAAAAGATTAATTTCTTTATTGCCAAGAAAGCTTGGGCCGAGCTAGCCCAAATGGGTGAAATTATCGTAGGGCCATTGATAAAAATGTTAGAAGATCCCGATAGTAAGGTGCGAGAGGGAGCGGTTACGACGTTAGGTGAAATTGGAAGTAGACAAGCCATAGAACCATTGATATCAACATTGAGAGATCCTGATAGTAGCGTGCGAATGAATGCTGTAACGGTGTTAGGTAAATTTGGAGATCTGAGAGCCGTTGAGTCCTTAATAACTCTGTGGGACAATAGATATGATTTTAACGTTTCCAGCATAAGAGACACCAATCAACAAGAGCGATTCCGAATAGAACGACAGAATGTAGTTAAAGCAGTAAGTCAGACGGCAGTAAGTCAGATGAATAATCCACGAGTGGTAGAATTTCTGATAAAAATGCTTAGTAGTGGATTAGACGACGAAGTAGAATCAAGTGTGATCAAAGCATTAGGCGTATTAAAAAATCCAAGAGCTGCAACACCAATAAAACGTAAACTATCCGAAACTAAATCTATGCCCGTGGCACTTAGCGCAATTGATGCATTAATTAATATTGGAGAGCCTATAGACACAGAACCTGTCATGTCGTTAATACAAAGATTGGTAAGCAAAGATTCCTGGGTGCGAAAGATGGGTGCAGAAGCGTTAGGTCGAATAGGAGACTTGCGCGCAGTAGAGCCATTGATAGAACTATTATTAAAAGAAAAAGATCGAAACATTGGAGTACGACATAGTGCAGAAATGGCACTGAGTAAAATGAGAAGTTCACGGGCTACAGAAGCGTTGATAGAAGTTTTAGAAAGTAGAAAAGAAGGTAGAGATAGATACATTGAATCGAATTTGGTTGTAGCGTTAGGTAATACAGGGGATCCACGAATTGTAGAACCATTGATAAACATATTAAAAGATCCCTTTGCTAGTGGACCTGGGTGTAAAGAAGCGGCTAAAATATTAGGGGATATGGGTGACTTGAGGGCTATTGAACCACTAACAGATGCTTTAAACGATCGTTATGATGATGTACGGGAGCAAGCGGCTGAGTCGTTAGTTCGATTTAATTGGCGACCTAATAATGAGAGAGAAAAAGCTATTTTTTTAATTGCTGTGAAAGACTGGAATAGAGTAGTCACAATGGGTGAGAGCGCCGTAGGGCCTTTGATAAACACATTGGGAGATAATGTTGTCATAGAGGAGGTAACTGAAACATTGGGACGGATTGGCGCTCCAGAGGCATTAATGTCATTACAAAGAGCACTATCTCGTGAAAGTCCTACGGTTATACTAGGAGTGGATAATGATGCTTATGAGGTACCTAGTAACAGGTACATAGCCATACAGCATGCTATAGTTACGATAAAATCTAACATGGGCAAACGGGCCAACGTAGCCATGGTCCTAGCATTGTAATCACTAATGATGATTGCGATACTAATGATACTAACGTCTCCCAATGTGACCAACGCCGGCAACCAGTTGGCGGTGAGTAAAAATCATCAACAGAGCCGGCCGGTGGCAGAGGCGCAGAAGCATTGGGCGATTCACCGGTTTGAGGAAGCAAGGGCCGGTTATGCCAAGGCGATTCAAGAGAAGAAAACGGTGGACCAACAAGTGGATGAACTGACAGCCAAGGGCGTTTCCTTGTCGGAAGCGGAGAATGCCCGGAAAGCGGCCGAAGCGCGCGTAGCTGAAGCAAAGGCCGCTCTGGATCAGGCCGAAACCGGTTACGCCGCGGAGACAGATCATACACGGCAATCCTTCCGCGCAATGAAAGATGCCGCAAGCGCCACCTTGCCGACCACCCGGCAAGAGCAAATCGAAGACGAAGCCCTCGTCTTGGCGCTGTAAATCCCAATGCTGATCCTCGTCGTCTCACTTCTTTTATTAACCGGCCCGCAGGGACAATCCCCGCGGCACGACGCGCTCAGTCCATCGTCATCTATTCCGCCGAAAGAAGAAAAAGAGAAAAAACCATTCAAGATCGCAGTGGCGCCGACGGCAAAGAATTCTGCTAGTATGGGAACCCTTCTCCCGGAATTTGCGGGGGATTTCCCGCCGTCCGGAGCGGTACCGGTCCGATTCCCACGGCCTCCCGCTCATTCAATGACTTCTGATGAGCTCCGGCAACTAACGAATAAAATCACTGAGCAGATTGACGGATTGCTCAGATCGTCTGACCTGATCACGGATCAGAATGTTTTTATTATATTGGAAGAAGTTCGACGGTTTCCGGGAAACAATCCGATGAATCTTTTTATCCTTGAACTGATCCGTGTCCACAATACACAGAAGCGAACGGCCATCGCAAGTGATAGCAGCAGAGGTTTCAGGATTCTTCGCGCGGGGCCGCGCCAAACAACACAACAAACAGCTCTCAGTTCTTCGGAAAGCGGAAAAATTGCTCAATGGATTCTCTTGTTGGAAGGTGTAACAGAAATCCTAAGAGTAGATTATCGGGTTTCTGAAAATAACCTGGAAGCGCTTAAAGCGGCGGCAGAAAAAATTAAGCTTAAGGTCAGGCGGCAAACCGAAGAAGCCCTGTAGGAAGAATTGTGGACGTCCCTGCTAGGTAAAATTTGTCTTTATCCCTCTTACTCGATGTTTACGCTTGACAGAACCTTCCTTTATAAAGTACCATTAAAGTCACTGTTGATCTGGCGGTGTCGGGGGAGCAAGGGACTGGTAATCTTGAGATCATAGCAGCGAACGAAGTCAAAGAGGATTTCCTCGACAATGCGGGTATTTTTTTTCACGATCGGCGCAGTCTTAAATCCATGAACGGAAATAAAAGTTCATGGATTTTTCGTTTTGCAGCGGGTTATTTTATTCATAACAGATTTTCTTACGGAGGAAACCGGCCATGAAAAGATTGAGTCATCATCCGTTGATCGCGGGGGTTTTTTACCTGACGATGTTTTTATTTCTGCAACAACAGTTGAGTTGGGCGGAGCGATTGCCGCTGGCGCCGGAGCCGTTGAAACCGCAGGAGGCGCCCGACGGTTTTGCGCGGCAGAATCAGGACGCCGTTGACAAGAAAAACGATCTCCAGTCGCAGATTTGGTTCGCGCCGCAGCAATCACAAACGGGATTACCTGCTTCCGTGGCGGCCGATGTCAATTTTGACGGAGTCGTGGATATCCAGGATTTGATATTAAAAGCGAATGACTTTGGAAAAAATGTGGACATCACGGATTTAGTCACTATCTCAAAAGAATTTGGCGCTGACGTCATTGCTCAACTGCAGGAGACTTATCAAAACAGTGATACTTCGTTGAGACTTCAAGTGGTGAATGCATTGGGGAAGATCGTCAATGAGCGTTCCGCGGAAGTACTGGTGGAGGCCTTGGGGGATCAGGATACTCAGATTGTTCAAAGAGTTGGGGATATATTCGTTAATCAATTCAAAGGAAAAGGGATAGGTGCGTTGATAAAGGGATTAAAACACGAAAATAAAGAGATCAGGAGCGAATCAGCTCTGCGGTTGGGGCACCTAAGAGTGAAGGAAGCGGTTGATGCGTTGATTGATTTGGCAAGTCAGGATCAAGAGTCTGTTGTTAGGAGAAGCGCTGTCTGGGCGCTGGGAGCGATTGAAGATGCGCGCGCTATCCCGACATTAGTAGCGGCTTTGGGCGAAGAAGATGTTTCGCTTAGGATCGACGCAATAAATGCTTTAAAGAATTTTAAAGAAGCGGCAGTTCCGGGACTGTTGAAAGGGATCGAGCACGAGAAGAAAGAAATTCGGTCTGGAGCCGCGTACGTGCTAGGGGAGATGAAAGCGGCGGTGGCGGTAGAGCTGTTGATGCAATTAGTACAACAAGATAAGGAGATTAGTGTGCGTCGGGAGGCGGTGAGAGCTTTAGGGGCTATTGGGGATGCGCGTGCGCTTCCTGCATTGGTGGCGGCGCTTGGGGATAGTGATTCTTCGGTGAGAAGTGACGCGCGTAACGCGGTGAAGAACTTCAAGGAAGCAGCCATCCCGGAGTTGATCAATGGATTGAAAAGCAGTAACGTTCAGGTGCGGTTAGCTTCGATATCGCTATTAACTGATCTGAAAGCGGCCGCGGCGGTGGAGTCGTTAGCGCAGTTGGTTCAGCAGGACAAAGAAGTGAGTGTGCGAAGAGCCGTGGTGAGCGCATTGGCGGCCATTGGCGGCGTGGAAGTTCTGCCGGCGCTGGTGAACGCGTTGGGAGACACTGATTTCTCGGTCAGAAATGACGCGCGTAGTGCGGTGAAGGATTTCAAGGAAGCAGCCATCCCCGCGTTGATCAATGGGTTAAAAAACGATAATGTTCAGGTGCGGTTAGCTTCGATATCTTTATTAACGGAACTGAAAACGCCAGCCGCGGTAGAACCATTGATGCAATTAGTACAGCAGGATAAGGAAATTAGCGTGCGCCGGGCGGTAGTGACAGCGCTGGGGGCGATTGGGGATGCGCGTGCGATTTCGGCATTGGTGATCGTGTTAGGAGATGAAGAATATTTCGTTAGAAGTGATGCCTGGAGCCAGCTCCAAAAATTCAAAGAGGCCGCGATACCAGAATTGTTAAAAGGACTCAATCATGAAAAAGCGCTAATACGAGAGTGGTCGGCTTATACTTTAGGGGCCATGAAGGCAGTAGCGGCGGTGGATAGTTTGATTCAGTTGGTTCAGAATGATGAAAAGATATCAGTAAGATTGGAAGCAGTGAGTGCACTAGGAGCAATTGGAGATGCCCGAGCGATACCGGTGCTGGTGGTTGCGCTAGGAGATGAAGCGAAGAACGTTAGAGATAATGCTTGGGATGGGTTAAAAAAATTCAAGGAAGCTGCAATACCGGAATTATTGAAGGGACTCAGGTATGAAAATATGCTGGTGCGAAGTAGAGCAGCAGATCTATTAGGAGAGATGAAAGCAGTGGCGGCGGTGGATAGTTTGATTCAACTAGTACAGGGAGACAAAGAAAGTTCGGTGAGGAGCGCGGCGGTAAACGCGTTAGGGGCGATTGGAGATGTCCGTGTGCTGCCGGTGTTAGTGACGGCATTTGGGGACAGTGATTCCTCGGTCAGGAGTGAGGCGCGTGAGACGATAAAGGGCTTTAGAGAAGCGGCGGTACCGGAGTTGTTAAAGGGATTACAGAGTGAGAAACCATTGGTGCGTCAGTGGTCAGCGATGGCGTTAGGGGATATGAAAGTGGCTAGTGCAGTGGAACCATTGATACAATTAGTGCAGTTAGATAAAGAGAGTGATGTGCGCCGAAGTGCGGTGGCAGCGTTAGGAGCAATTGGGGATATACGAACTCTGCCGGTGCTGGTGAGTGCGCTGGGGGACAGTGATTTTTCGGTAAGGAGTGACGTGCGTGATGCGGTGAGGAGTTTCAAAGAAACGGCCGTGCCGGAGTTGATCAGTGGATTGAAAAACGATAACTTTAAAATAAGAGCAGAATCAGCGTTTTTATTATGGGAGATGAAAACAACAGCAGCGTTGGATTTGGATAAGATAGCTCCTTTTGATCAGATTTACTATCTTACGAACCAATTGGATAGCGATTTCGGTCAAATAGGCGCCGCAAATCGCTTATACGAATTATTCGAGCAGGGGCAGGTAGGTGAAGAAATGGTGCGGCTGGCTCAAGAGAAAGTGGTCTGGCCAAGAATTCGAGGGATGCAGGGGGACTTTCCGCATGCCTATACCGATTTACTAGTGTTCTTAGGAGCTATTGCGATTGATCCATTGATCGCGAATCTCCATGACGTAAGTGCAGAGACAAATACCCGAAAAGAAAGCGGGAGACTACTTGGAGCCATCGGCGCTCGAATCAGGGCTTCGGGGGAGCTTTTCAATAGAATTCTCGCTGAGCTGGTTCGTACTCTTGAAAGTCCTTATGCATGGTGGATCAAGGCGGAGACCGTCAATGGGCTGCGAATTCTCCTTGATGCTCAGGAATCCAAAGAGTTGATATTAAGTCTCCAGGAGCACTCAAATTTCTCAGTGAGGACTCTTGCAAAGACGAGATTAGTCGTTTTAGTTGGAGACAATAAACCCATAACGGAATTAAGCGTTGAAGAACTCATCGCTCGGTTAGATACCGGCAGAGACATTGAAGCCGCTAATCAATTGTACTCTTTATATGAACAGGGACAAGTAGGTGAAGAGGTAATCCGGCTGGCCCAAGAGAAAGTCGTATGGCCAAGGATTCGCGAGCTCACTTTTGATTCTGGGGCCGAGTACGTTATCGCTTACATGGATCTTGTTAATTTAAGAGTGATAGCCATTGATCCATTGATTGAAAATCTTCATAACCCCGGCGCCAATACGGATACTCACAAGTGGAGCGGAAAACTTCTTGGGTTCATTGGAGCCAGAATCAGGGCTTCTGGAGAGCTCTTTAATAAAATTCTAGAAGCAATGGCCGGAGTCTTTGGAGCATTTCCATGGTGGGTCGAGGAGGAAACTGAGAGTGGATTATGGGAACTGCTCCGGGTTCAACCGTCTGAGGTTCTATTGGTACTGACGAAC
Source organism: Candidatus Omnitrophota bacterium (assembly GCA_016177145.1). GTDB lineage: Bacteria > Omnitrophota > Gorgyraeia > JACOVV01 > JACOVV01 > JACOVV01. The sequence goes on from JACOVV010000058.1 coordinate 8,907, forward strand.
CATCCCAACGAAGTCGTGAGGAGAATCGCCATAGAACACGCAGTGTGGCGGGGGATCATACAATAAGACATCTCCCCGGCGCCGGGGGTGGACCTGGAGCCATGAGTTCCATTGAATCCAATCCTCGCTTGACATGCATAAAAATCATGGTAACATTATGTATAGAGGTGATGCTTAATGAGGACTACTATAGACATCAATGAAGGTCTCTTGAAGAAAGTGATAAGACTCGCCAAGGTCAAAACGAAAAAAGAAGCGGTGGCCCTGTCCATGGAGGCGTTTTTACATCAGAAACGCCTCCAAAATTTGGTGAGTCGCCTTGGCAGGGGGCAACTGCGACTCACTCAAAGTGATCTGGGAAAAATGAGAGAACGATGAGCGACAGATGGATATTGGTTGACACTTCCGTCTGGATTAATGCATTGAGTCCACAGGCGCCGGCCGATTTAAAAAACAGAATGGAAACGCTTCTGTTGGAACAAAGAATCGCGACCACGCCCTTGATTCAATTGGAACTCTTAAGCGGGGCGGTCAGTGACACTGAATATAAACAATTTGAAGAAGACCTGAACGCGCTGGCGCTGTTGGAGATCACGCCGGCAGTCTGGTCTGAGGCCTCTCATTTGGGATATCGCCTTCGGCGAGCTGGCCTGACATTGCCCAATACGGACATTTTGCTGGCTGCTGTTGCCATCCATTACCGATGCGCACTCTGGCACAACGACAAGCATTTTAATTTGATCGCAAGACACACTCACTTGCTCGCGCAAACCGCCTGATTTGATCTGCGCCGACATCTACCCGAATTTTTCTCTTGACGCCCTGCTCAGGAAGAGGGTAGACTAAAAGCAATCCATGAATTTGTTAAGGGATGTGGCGAAAGCCGACTTCTGTCCGGGGGGACAGAGGGTCGGCATTTTCCTTTTTATCGGGTAAAAAAAGACTCATAACTAATAAATATACAAATAGATATAATCTTATCAAAAGCTTGACTTATAGGGGAACCCGTGCTATACTAGTGCTGTCTTGATTAAGAGAAGCGCATAAATGCGCTTAATTTGACGTAACACAATTAAAATAAATGAGTTACAAAAATTTCTCGAAACACGGTGTTTTAAAGAAGACATAACCGGGTTACCGAAGGAAAACGCGGTAACCCGTCTTTTTTAGTAAAGTTACAATTTAGGGGTAAGGGGCGGTTTAACTTTTTTTAATTTATGAGTGAAGCTAGAAGCTGGAAGCTAGAAGCTGGGAGTGAAAAGGAGGGTCTGATCGCCGACCTGCATCGGCCGCGGTTTAAGCCGTGGTTGAAGAGTATCGCTTGGACAGTCATCCTGACTTTCTCATGGGAGCAGGTAGTCTGGGCGGCGCCGGACCTGATCCGTGATTGGCAGAGGGCCGATAAGCTGGCTCCGTACTCCGCGGGGAGCACGAGAGAGCGGGGAAGCGCCGAAACAGCCGAAAATCCGATTCGAGCGCAAACCACTTTTCCAGGAATCGGCCCGGATCGAGAATTGAATCAGTTGGATCAGGAAGCAAATCCTTCTCTAAGACCGTTGATGACTCAAGAAGAGAGGGAAAGTCTTCTTGAAGGGGCTGACAACGCAAAAGCCCGCATTGATCAGGTTCTCATGCTCCCAACACCTGAGCCGGGGATTAGCCATCTCACGACACCAGGAGAGCTTTTCAGCAAAGAGTTCACGGACGCTGAAAAAGAGTTTGTCAGCCGTCTCAAATCGGGGACGCCGGAAGGGGTGACGCTGAGCGAGAGGGAATTGTTGCTTCAAGTTTACGTGAAGCGGCTGATCGAACGGGCCAAGGAGGATGAGAAAGAACAGGTCAGGGTCACGAACCGGTTCAGTCTGCTGGGGCTGATCGGAGTGGAAAACAAAGTTCACGGGATCCAGCGCGGCGGGGCTGTCTCGCTGGGAGTCAGGCCGGACCGGGAAAGAATCCTGGCGTGGTTTGAGCAAAATTTTAAGATCAGTCAGGAAGAACTTCGGGCCCTGCTCGATACCGCCGGTTTTGATTTGCAATTACTGTTTGGCGAAGGAAAAGAGACAAAACAGGCGGTCCGTGAATGGCGGCTGTTGGCCCGCGAGTTCCAGTCCGAGCAGGAAAAAGCGTTCCGCAAACTGGACGAATTCCATCACCAGGTCAAACTCAAGGAGAACAAACTCCTCTGGCTCTGGGAAAAGAAAAACGCTCTTCTCTGGCTGGCCTTTGTCATCATCGCCGCTCTTCCGATCACTCAAGGTTTTGTCTCCGGGTTTTTCCTGGTTTTAGGCCCCTCTCTGGTCCATCTGCTTTACGGATTTTTCTTCAAGTATCCGGTTCAAGAAATAAGGTTCCATCTGGGGGGAGTCAAGAGGGATTTTATGGGCCGGCTGGGGAATCAGCAATCGGGGGTTGAAAGCTCTTACTCGGCGCTGGCCAGGGTGTTGTTGGAAAGTTCTCCGGAAGTGAGCCAGCGTTTCACCGTCGCCAAGAAGAACGCGTTCCAGCGGACCGGTATTGGAGAAACTCTGACCGGGGCCTGGTCTTCCCTGGGGGGTGTTGGGATCTTTCATGGATTGGCGCGGTTTGCGGAAAAGCGGGCCTTCATCGAATTCATTTCCCTTGTGACCGGCGGGATCCTGCTTGGATTTTTTGGTGGAGCCGGTTTAGCCAATTCGGACCTCTTCGCGCAGGCCTTGACCGCGACCGATCCCTGGCTCCACTTAGGGAAATTTGTCGTGGAAGGACAGGGGATCGGGCTTCACGAATTGACCCTTTTGGGCAACAAAGAGGCGGGGCGTGGTTTTGTGGTTCCTACCAGCACGTCGTCTTTGCTTCAGTCGTTTTTGACTTCCGTCGGCATGACGCTTCCGGCGATGGTCTCAAAGAGAGCGGAGAAGAAATTAGAGCCAAGAGGATCGCTCATCACTTACCGCAGAAAAGTCGCCTGGCAGGCGGCTTTCAGGGCGGGGCTGATTGCGTTGTCTGAAATCTTCATCTATCAGGAGACGGCCCATGGCCAGGTAAGGAATCCTCTGATGGCGATTTTGGGTTTATCGAAACAGATCGCGAAATCCATGGCGAGCCGCTCACTGGTCGGGGCTGAGATCCACGCGGCGGTCGAGACCGGCG
>JACOVV010000070.1 GCA_016177145.1 Candidatus Omnitrophota bacterium
CAACCGTCCCCAATGCCCTTCTTTCTTGAAAAAACTTGAACAACTTTTGGAACAAAACCTCAAGCTGCAGATCGTCCACGTACTGCAACGTGTTCTGGACGAAGGCGAATTAATTAACTACATTGAATGCCGTGATCCGTGGTGTGAAGTCGATGACCTGGCGGGTCTGAACAAAGCGAGAACTCTCTTGGAAACTAATGTTTCCTACTTGCCATGAATCGGGCAAGCGTGAAAACCAATACGCCGCCAAGGGCGCCGCTGGCAAAGGACGTCAGCCCTACCATTAAAACAGAACGTTGATCCCATTTCATCACAGGTTTACCTTCCACCATGAGAACTCCATTGATGGCAAGAGATCCCTGGACCTCTCCGCCGCGATCCGTGCGGAGAAATTGAGTCGCCGGCACCGAATCGAGAGAAGCCGCATTAAGAGCGTAACCTACACTCACCAAAGGGAGTCTTGGATTCATCTCCCCTTCCTGATTGACCTCTAAGGAGAGCCATAGCGGACGGTCAAAAACAACATCTAAAGATTTCCTCGTTCCCAATACGACTTGGAAAATCCCCTTTTGCACATCAATCTCATGGGTCTCTTCCCATAATTCCCTGCCTGCCGACGGATTGTCATAGAGACGAAACGTTATTGAATGAGCCCCCACCATCGGTTTACCCACTGCATCTGAGAGAAACCCTGAGTAACTTAACTGTCTTGGAACTTCTGCCGCCGCTCCGGCAGTAAATAGCGAGAATATGACCCACAATCCCAGTAATCCTACGATGCCATTCTTTGTGATTTTCATTTTTCGCGCCCCGTGTTTTTTGTTCCGGGTCAAAAACGATAATCCACTGAAGCGGAGATGGAGGACTCGTCGCCAACGCGCCCCTGGAGTTCCAGTGTCCAGTTGGACTCATTAGCAAACCGAATCCCGGCAAACACGCCAAACAACTGGTCCTCCTCCAACTCATCTCCAAAGGTACCGGTACTCCACGTCACAGCGTTATGATCCATTCGCAAGGTCGACATCGAAATACCGATGTACGGGAAGATCACCGAAGCCCAGTCATAATAAGTATGAAATTCTTTGCCAATACCCAGAGCGAGATGAAACTGGCTCACCTCGATGTTCCCCGAAGCTGTGCTGTTCGCCTTCTGAGTGACTCGAATTTCTTGCACGTCGGCGCTGGGCGTGGATAAAAATTGAAGGTCATAGAAAATCTGCCAGTTCTTTGAAAACGATACCCCTCCATTAGCGCCAATCCCCCATGAGAGAGCCATCTTATATTCGACCTCAATCTGACTGCCGTTATTCAAGTTTAACTTGTCCTTCCAGTCAGAACCGCCTACCTTTCCGTAAATATTAAGATACTGATTGACGGCGTAGAGAACTTTGGCATGAACCTGCTTGCTTCCGGTCACTCGCGCTCCCTTAGCGCTGTTTGTTCCTGAGCCCGATGTTTCAAATTTGCGGTCCAAGACATCGCTGTAATCCACGCCAAAAACTAATTTGCCGCTCCCGGCTCCAGCGGTCATTCCCTCGTTACTGGACGGTGTCTGGATCACCGCCGCAGAAACATGAGAGATTCCTCCTGACAGGAAGAGGAACCCTGTTAAAATTCCTACGACGAGGACTTTCCCTGTTTTCATTTGGCCTCCTTCAACGTTTCCAAAGTTTTCTTCACCGCGGGTTGATTGCCGTTCAATTCCAACGATCGGTTAAACATCAATTCCGCTTTGGTCAGATTCCCCTGTTTGACAAACGCTTCATTGCCCGCGACAGAGTACAAATAAGCTAACCTATCGATCACTTGCGGCTGCCCCGGTTGAAGATGTAAGAGCTGTTCAAGCTCCTGGATCGCTTTCTCCCATTCACCGGCTTGAGTGTATTCCTGAGCGAGAATTTGACGGCGGATGAGCGGATCAAGTCCGTTCTCTTTTTCAAAACTCAAGCTTTTGATCACTTCTTCAAAAGCCCCCATTTTTTCAAAAAATTCCGTTTCTTGAGCAGAATAGAAAAAAAGATACCCGATATCAGCGTCGATAGCCGTCATCAAAGCCAACAACGTCCCCTTGTCCTGTCCTTCGCTTGGCAGAGTAAATGTCCTCTGTTGGGCCGGATAATGAAATAACTCCCGCGCCTGTTCGCTGACGATTTTGCTTCCGGGATGGCTTAGTTTAATTCCGTCCGCTGCCAGTTCTGAAAAATCAGTCAAAGATTTCCCCAGAGAACCGCGCACCATCAGAGTCATCGTAGCCGGCTCGCCCCCGTTGCTGGAAGAAGTATCCACGAGTTCAAAAATGACTGACCATTCGTCGGCCTCATGGAATTCCCATCCGGAAGGTTTGTCGAAACGCATTTTCAATAAATCCTGGCGCGCTTCTTGTGTGACATCCATATACAACCACGGCGTCTCTACCGAAAACACGACTCCCCCCATCAGGCAGGTCCCCCAGAAGAAAAATTGAAACCCCTTCAACTGCACAACTGTAGTGTAATGAAATGGTTACCGTCTGTCAAGGAAAAAAGAGAGGTCAGCGCCTCATTTGAATATTGACCATTAATCCGAACCCAATCATAAACGTGAGCATATTGGATCCTCCATAACTGACCAGCGGCAAAGGTAATCCAACGACCGGCATAATGCCGCTGGTCATGCCGATATTAACCAGCACATGGACCGCCAGGAGAGTTGTGATACCGGCCGCCAGAAGTTTCCCGTAAGGATCGTGGGTTTGTTCGATGATCTGCGTCATCCTGCGGATGAACCAGCAATAAAGCAATAAAAGAATCAGCGCTCCCGCAAATCCCCATTCTTCTCCAACCACGCTGAAGATAAAATCGGTGTGGCGTTCCGGCAGGAAACTCAGTTGATTCTGTGTTCCGGAAAGCCACCCTTTTCCCAGGAACCCGCCTGAGCCGATCGCGATTTTCGATTGAATAATGGTGTATCCCGCTCCCAATGGATCCACGTTGGGATTTAGAAAAACCATCAGCCGGTCTTTCTGATAATCTCTCAAGAACCACCACAGCAGAGGGGCCGCAAAAAAACCTGCTGCCATCCAGAGTAAAATCCATCGGCGCGGCACGCCGGCGACCCAAAAAAGAGAAAAAAGAACCGGCACCAGCGTCAGAGCCGTTCCCAGATCGGGTTGAGCCGCGATGAGGAGCAGCGGGACCCCGACGAGTATGACCACAACCAGCGTCCCGCGGAATGACGAAATCCCTTGGCGGTTATGCCCCATGTATTGAGCCAGCGTCAATGTCACCACCAGTTTTGAAAGTTCCGACGGCTGAAAGATCAACCCACCAACGGCTAACCAGCGCTGCGCTCCGAAACGAACTAACCCCAGCAATAAGGTCAGGATCAGCAAGAGAATATTGACCGCGTAAAACGGATAAGCCCAATGCACCCATTTACGGTAAGGATACAACGCCGCCAGAAAGAAAACGACACAACTGATCAAAAACCAACCGACTTGCCGCAATGGAAAATCAATTCCAGTCTCTTGGACTTTCTGAAAAGAAGCGCTGTATAAAACCGTCAGCCCAGCGAGAAAAATCGTCAATGCCAGGAACGGAATGCTCCAATCAATTGAATTAAGCGTTTTGAAATTTTTTCTCATTGGATTCTATCTTCTCCGCCTCCGGCGGGCATTTTCTCTGTCCCGATATAATATTCTGCCAGTTGTCTTGCCAGCGGAGCGGCGGAATGTCCTCCGGAACCGCCGTTCTCCAGAAAAATAGAAAAAGCGATCCTGGGTTCCTCTATCGGCGCGAAACCGATAAACCAAGCGTGGGGCGCTCCTTGGGGATTCTCCGCAGTGCCTGTCTTTCCCGCGATGCCGATCTGATTGGAAAAACTCAACTGCCCCGTGCCGGTTGGATCGGCAATGACACGGCGCAATCCTTCTTTGATCTCTTTTAAAATTCTCGGAGCCGCAATGACCGTCTGCCCCTCCGAATAAGCAACTTCTTCAAGACCGATCCGTTTGATCAACCTTGGTTTGACCAACTTACCACCGTTAGCAAGAACAGCGACCATTCTAGCGGCTTGGAGGGGCGTTATCAAAAGATACCCCTGCCCGATGGAAAAATTCAGGGTATCTCCGTCATACCACGGTTGATGGAATGTTTGCCATTTCCAGCGGCGATTCGGGACTAATCCTGGCGCTTCTCCTTCAATTCCAATTTCTGTCTGTTTTCCCAAACCCCACCGATGGCATTCCTCGGCCAGCGGCTCTCCCCCCAAAACCAGCCCCGCATGAAAGAAATAAATATTACAGGAGTGAGCCAAAGCATCCGATAACGCTTCAAGACCATGTCCTTGTTCATTCCAACAGCTAAAAGAACCGCTGCCTAACCGAAAAACCCCCTCGCATTCAAACGAAGTTAGCGGCGTTATTTTTCCTTTGCCAAGGGCGGCGCTTGCCGTGATC
>JACOVV010000061.1 GCA_016177145.1 Candidatus Omnitrophota bacterium
GATTATTAGTCCCCATGCTCTTACTTAAAATATCCTTGATCCCCGCAGCAACGCAGATAGCGCGGACCGGCCCCCCGGCAATGACCCCCGTGCCGGGATAAGCTGGTTTTAGCAAAACCCTCCCGGCGCCAAAATGTCCTATTACTTCATGAGGTATCGTTTGTCCCTTCATGGGAACTGCCACTAGGTTTCTCTTGGCCTGCGTGATGGCCTTCCGGATAGCATCGGCAACCTCGTTCGCCTGTCCCAGTGAGTATCCTACTTTACCTTTGCCGTCTCCAAGTATGACCAAAGCGTTAAACGACAAATGTTTTCCCCCTTTAACCACTTTCGCCACTCGGCTGATCTGAATGACTTTTTCAATGTATTCGCTTTGCTGTGATTGATGCGTTCTTGTAAATCCGCTCAAAACTGTAACCCTCCCTCTCTTGCCGCTTCCGCCAGCGCTTTCACCCTGCCATGATAAAAGTAGCCGCTGCGATCAAAGACAATTTCCTTGAATCCATTTGAGAGCGCTTGTCCCGCCAATAGCTTACCCAGTGTTTTAGCCGCTTCGACGTTGCCCCCGTAACGAATTTGTTTTCGGAGAGCCGAGTCTCCCGTGGAACAGCTTAAAACTACTTTGCCTGACGAGTCATCGATCAATTGAACAGTGGTATGCTTGTGGCTCCTGAAAACGCTCAAGCGAGGACGATCAGCCGTTCCAATGACCTTCTTTCTCGTCCGCTCATGCCGGCCTTTTCTTCTCAAGACTCTAATAGATGTTTGCATTTTTTATCTCACGCAGCTGTTTTAGCGACTGATTTACCCGCTTTACGGCGGACCTTTTCACCCGCGTATCGAATCCCTTTTCCTTTATAAGGCTCCGGCGGAAACACCGCCCGGATCATGGCCGCGAACTGACCTACCTTCGCTTTGTCAGCCCCTTTGACCAGAACCTGTGTAGGCTTGGGCGTTTCCACGGTAATCCCGTCAGGTATAGCCAACTCCACCGGATGGGTAAACCCAACCACCAGCGTTAACTGTTTTCCCTGAACCTGAGCCCTGAAACCAATTCCTTCGATTTCCAACCCCTTCTCGAATCCCTGCGCGGCTCCGAGGACCATATTGTGGATCATGCTTCGGACTAATCCGTGCAGAGCTCTCTGTTCTTTGGAATCATTCGATCTCTGCACGACGATCTTTTTATCTTCTCCGCGCACTTCAACTTTGACACCGGCAGGAATCTCAAAATTCAGCTTCCCTTTGGGCCCCTCGACCAGAAATTGGTTCTGTTTTACTTGAACCTGTATTTTCTCCGGAATCACTACGGGCAATTTGCCTATTCGCGACATAAATCCCTCACCAAATGTAGCATAAGATTTCTCCACCGACCTTGGACTCTTGCGCCTGTTTGTTGGTCATCACGCCCTTTGAAGTTGTTAAAATCGAAGTCCCTAACCCTCCTCGAATTAATGGAAGTCTGTCTTTCGCCCGATAAACCCTCAGCCCCGGTTTGGAAACTCTCTTGAGGACGGTAATGACCGGCTTCTTATTTTCATAACGGAGATAAACACGAACGCTCCCCATCCCCAGTCCTTTAACCATCCGGTAATTGCGGATATAGCCTTCCTGTTTGAGCAATTCCACAATCTTTAGCAACAACTTCGAAGCAAGAACCTCCACTTTTTCTTCCCGGTTCTGGCTGGCTATCTTAATTTTATTGAGCGCATTCGCAATAGTGTCCATTTTTCCTTTTCATCTTTTTCTGCTTCGCCTTTCGCCAACTGAGGCGATGGTAAGGCTTCGCAGGAATTCACCAGCTTGCTTTAATCACTCCTGGGATTTCGCCCCGGGAAGCCAATTCCCTCAGGCAAATCCGGCAAAGGCCGAATTTGCGGTAGTACGCCCGGGCCCTTCCGCAAATCTGGCAACGGTTATACCCTCTTACTTTGAATTTCGGTACCCTCTTTTGTTTAATCACCAAACACTGTTTCGCCATTTTCCCGCTATCTCCTATGATTTCCTGAAAGGAATCCCAAAAAGCGTCAATAATTCTTTCGTTTCTTCCTTGTTGCTTGCTGTTGTCGCGATAATGACATCCATCCCTTGGACATTCTGAACTTTGTCATATTCAATCTCAGGAAAGATAATCTGTTCGTTCAGACCAAACGCATAATTCCCCCGGCCATCGAACGAAGAAAGAGATAATCCCCTGAAATCCCGGATCCTCGGCAGAGCAATACTAACGAGCCGATCGAGGAACTCATACATTCGTTTCGAGCGTAAAGTTACTTTACACCCCACTGGATCGCCTTTTCTAATCTTAAAATTGGAGATCGCTTTCTTGGCGCGAGTCACCACCGGATGCTGCCCTGTGATCAAGGCGAGTTCGCTCACCGCGCTGTCAACCCGTTTGATATCCTGCGCCCCTTCGCCAATCCCCATGTTAACGATAATTTTTTCCAACCGGGGGACTTCCATGACATTGCGATACCCAAACTTCTCCATCATTTTTGGAATCATCTGATCCCGGTAGTAGGTTAATAACCGCGGTATTACAGAGACTCCTGATTTCGCCTTAGCAACGGCTGTTTTTTCTGTCATTGACTTTACCCAACCACTTCCCGACAAGATTTACAGATTCTGACTCTGGAACCGTCTTTTAAAACCTGAATCCCTGTCTTGCTCGATTTTTTACATTGAGGACAGACCAGCATTAAGTTGGAGATATGGATGGCGCTCTCCTGTTGAAGAATCCCGCCCGGCTGGTCCTGGCTTTTGCGGCGGTGGTGTTTTTTCACGAAATTGATCCCTTGAACCAGAGCCCGTCCCTTCTCTCTGAAGATTTGGATCACTTTGCCGCTTTTCCCGCTGTCTTTTCCGCTTAAAACCTGTACCGTGTCATCCCTACGGATATGCAATCTCATGTCGGTTTATATAACCTCCGGCGCTAATGAAATAATTTTTGTGAAATTTTTGTCACGCAGTTCTCGAGCAACCGGCCCGAAAATGCGCGTCCCCCGAGGGTTTTTTTGATTGTCAATCAACACAACGGCGTTAGTGCTGAACCGGATGTAGGAACCGTCTTGGCGCCGAACGGCACGCCGACTCCGAACAATGACCCCTTGAGCCATTTCTCCCTTTTTAACCGTAGCATCCGGCGCCGATTCTTTAATATTGACGGTCACGACATCGCCGATTTCCGCGAATAACGTGTTCGCCCGATGCAGCACCTTAATACAGGAAGCCACTTTAGCCCCGGTATTATCGGTCACATCCAAGCGGGTTTTCATCGGGATCATACAGCGTTCTCCTGCTTCTGTTTTGAGACAACCTGCACAACCTTCCAGCGTTTCTCCTTCGACAAAGGACGTGTCTCTACAATACGAACTACGTCGCCTGTTTTGGCCCGTGACTCCTCATCGTGAACCTTGTAATTCGTCAAATGGCGAACCACCTTCTCATAGACAGGATGGCGGGCTAATCGAATCGTCTGAACGATTACCGTTTTGGTCATCTTGTCGCTGATCACTTTCCCTATCAATTCTTTACGCCGTTTTTGTTGAGGATCCATCCCGCGTTTCCTTTTCTTTTAAAATAGTTAGTATCTTCGCTATCTCGATTTTCTTCTCTTTGAATTGATGCGGTTTTTCGATTTTCCCGGTAGAAGCGGCTAATCGAAGTTCATACAGCTCCTTTTTAAGGATACCCGTTCTCTCTTTCAATTCTTCAGTTGATTTATTGCGCAACTCGTGAATCTTTAAGATCGCCATATTCTAAATCCTATGTTGGTGATGCCGTGACACAAAACGGGTTTTTAAAGGCAGTTTATGCGCCGCAAGCCGCATCGCTTCCTTGGCCACTGTTTCAGGAACTCCTTCAATTTCAAACAACATCCTTCCCCGCTGGATGACGCTCACCCAATGGTCAACCGCTCCTTTTCCTTTTCCCATTCGTGTTTCGGCCGGTTTTTTGGTGACCGCTTTGTCGGGGAACACACGCAACCACACTCTTCCCCCGCGTTGAAGGTGGCGAGTTAACGCGACTCGCGCCGCCTCGATCTGGATATTCGTCAGCCACACATTCTCTAACGCCTGAAGCCCGTATTCGCCGAAAGCGACGGTTGCGCCACGGTAAGCAGTCCCCTTGCGCCTTCCCCGCTGGTTTTTCCGATATTTGACTCGAGCCGGCATTAAGGCCATGGTGACACCTTCGCTCCCACAGCCACCGCTGCCGTTGCCTGTTGAACCACGGTCGTCCCTGTATTCATCATTTGCTTCTCAGGAGGAAGTATTTCTCCTCGATAGATCCAGACTTTGACGCCGATCAAACCATAAGTTGTCTTCGCTTCCGCGAATCCATAGTCAATATCGGCCCGCAACGTGTGCAGGGGAACTTTACCTTCCAGATATTTCTCGCGTCTTGCCATTTCCGCGCCGCCAAGGCGCCCTGAGCATATAATTTTGATCCCGCCCGCGCCGGCCATCATGGTCTGCGATACCGCTTTTTTCATGGCCCTCCGGAAGGCAATCCGTTTTTCCAGCTGGAACGCCACGTTCTCCGCGACCAGCTGCCCTTCCAAGCCAGGATTCTTGATTTCTTTGACATCGATCATCACTTCTTTATTCTTTGTAATCCGCTGCAATTCCTCGCGAAGCCGGTCGATATCGGCTCCTTTACGGCCAATAATCACGCCGGGTTTTGCCGTGTGAATTTCAATGCGGACTTTCCCTGCCGCTCTTTTAATGATGGTTTGGGAAATGCTGGCGGCGCTGTATTGCTCTTTGATAAATTTTCTTATTTGATAGTCCTCGTACACCCAGCCCGCGTAATCTTTTTTTCCGGCGAACCACTGGGAACGCCACGTTTTAATAATTCCTACCCTAAAAAGAAAAGGATGAGACTTTTGCCCCACTAGAGAACCCTCCGTCCTTGTTGGAGAACAACTTTAAAATGAGTCGTCCTCTTTAAAATGGGCATGGCCCTTCCCATAGTACCCGCGCGAAATCGTTTCATCATGGGCCCCTGATCCGCTTGAATATCGGCCACCACCAACTGCCGCGGCGTTATTTCCCGCGTCTGTTGTTGAGCATTGCTCAAGGCGGATTCGAGTAATTTCCTCACCGGAACGGAAGACCGTTTCTGGAGATTAGCCAAGATGGCTAACGCTTCATCCAGACGTTTGCCTCTGATAAGGTTAATCACCTGTCTCGCTTTCAGAGGAGCTACCCGAATATATCTTGCTTCCGCCTTCGCTACCATATCGCCTCTTTCATTTATTTTTTCTTTTGTTTACGTCTTAGCCGCGGACCGCTCTGTATGAGATCCGTGTTTTCGGAAAATGCGGCTGGGCGCGAATTCTCCCAATTTGTGCCCTACCATATTTTCCGTCACGAAAACAGGCAAAAAAGTCTTGCCGTTATGCACCGAAAATGTCAATCCAACAAACTCCGGAATAATCGTTGACCGCCGAGACCAAGTCTTAATGGGTTTGCGATCGCCGGTTTTTTTAGAGACCTGCGCTTTTTCCGTTAAATGATCGTCAACAAAAGGGCCTTTCGTCAGTGAACGCGCCATTTATGCTCCTACCTGTTGTCCTTTCTTCTTCTTATTGGACGGTCTTCTTTTGATAATATAACGATTTGTTGAATGATGTTTTTTCCTTGTTCTCAATCCTTTACTCTTTAATCCGGTCGGACTGCATGGATGCCTGCCTCCCGAAGTCTTTCCTTCGCCGCCTCCCATGGGATGATCATGAGGGTTCATTGCCACTCCCCGCACGGAGGGACGGATCCCCATCCATCGCGACCTGCCGGCTTTCCCGAGCGAAAGAGTTTCATGTTCAATATTCCCGATCTGACCGACGCTTGCCCAACAATCGACGTGCACTAACCTTACCTCACCCGAAGGAAGCCGCAGATGAGCGTAATCCCCTTCTTTAGCCATGACTTGCACCGCGCTGCCGGCGCTTCGCGCGATTTGTCCCCCTTTTCCGATTTTTAATTCAACGTTATGTACCACTGTTCCGACAGGGATAGAACGAAGGGGGAGCGCGTTTCCGATTCTCGCTTCACCTTCCGCTGAAGCCATGATTTCATCGCCGAGGCTCAACCCTACAGGAGCCAAGATATACCTTCTTTCCTGATCCGGGTATTCAACTAAGGCAATCCGCGCTGTTCTATTAGGATCGTACTCGAACGCGATCACTTTACCCTGGGCATCTCTTTTGTCTCGTTTAAAATCAATAAAACGATACCGTTGCTTATGGCCGCCCCCTCTGTGGCGGCTGGTGACATGACCATAGGCATTTCTGCCTCCGGTTTTTCGTTTGATCTGAGTCAGTTTTTTCTCAGGCGCCTTTTTCGTAATTTCATCAAACGTCGGATAGGTCGCCCAACGCTGCCCCGGAGTTAAGGGTCTGAGTATTCGAATCCCCATTAGGCCACCTCTATCTTTTCACCACTCTTGAGAGTGACTACCGCTTTTTTCCAATCAGAAGTCTTACCGGGAACCGCGCGGACTCTCTTCCAGCGGCCGCGTACTTTTAAAGTATTTATCTTGGTCACATGAACCTTATACAACTGTTCGACTGCCTGTTTAATTTGAATCTTATTTGCCGCCGGCCCCACTTCAAAAAGATATTTCCCCAGTCCCGCTTGCGCGCTCCCCTTTTCTGTCTGCAGAAACCGAATGATCACATCGTGTGCTTGCGTCATGACAGCCGCACCACCAGTTGTTCTAAGGCCTTCTTGGATAAAACAAGGTATTGATTGGACAGCAAATCGTAAGCGTTGAGATCCTGCGTCGCCACCAGATAGACATTCTCCAAATTGCGCGCGGCCCGTTCCACAGAGACTCCCTCTCCTTCCAGAGCGATTAAAGTTTTCTCCCGCACTCCTAAAGCTTGCAAGACCGCCGCGATCTTTTTTGTTTTCGCTTCGTCCAGCGCCCAGTCATTCAAAACTTTGATCTGTTGGTTTATCACTTTATCGTTGAGCATCGATTGAAGCGCCAGTTTTTTGATCTTTTTTGGAACCGTGTAAGAATAATCCCGAGGATGCGGCCCAAAGACGATCCCCCCTTTTCTCCACAAGGGAGAACGAATACTACCGGCGCGGGCGCGTCCCGTCCCTTTTTGTTTCCACGGTTTCTTGCCTCCTCCCGCCACGTAAGCCCTGGTTTTTGTGTCCGCGGTCCCGGATCTTTGGTTCGCCAAATGCATTAAAAGAACCTGGGAAAGAACGCCCTTACGGATTTTCCCGTCAAAAATACCAGCATCCAGCTGAAAATCGCCCACTTGGATCCCTTGCATGTCATAGACGGGAAGAGATTTCATTTCTTAGTTTCCTTTCCGCTAGAGGCGGAGCCGCCTTTGGCGGACTTTTCCTTATGCTTAGCCGCTTCCACATGAACTTTTTTATGGGCCGCCGGGTTCTTAACCGCCGGGCGAATTTCCAGAATTCCATTCGTAGCGCCGGAAACCGATCCTTTGACCACCAGAAGATTTTGAGTGACGTCAACGTGAACTATTTCCAGATTTTGCACAGTGCGACGCACATGCCCCATATGCCCGGGAAAATGATGCCCGCGGAAAACCCTGCCTGGATAGGTATTGGACCCAATCGAACCCACCTCTCGATGCTGCATGGAACCATGGGCGGCGCCCCCTCCGGCCCAGCCCCATCGCTTGACTCCTCCCTGGAATCCTTTTCCCTTCGTTAAACCAGCAATATCCACGTAGTCCCCTACTTTAAACTGCTCCACGGTTATCTGTTGTCCAACCTGGAAAGCAGAAGGATCAGCCATGTGGAATTCACGAAGGCACCGCGCAGGCTCGGCATTGCATTTTTTAAAATGTCCCCGCATTGGACGGTTCAGATTTCTCTTTCCCTTGCCGTAACCCAGTTGGACAGCCGCATAGCCCTCTTTTTCCTTGTTTTTGACCTGCACAACAACGCAAGGCCCCCCTTCAATCACCGTGGCGGGAACTACCTTGCCTTCTCCGGAGAACAATTGAGTCATTCCTATTTTTTTGCCTAACAATCCGATCATTTAATCTCCACATCGACACCGGTTGGCAAATCGAGTTTTTTAAGAGCATCAATGGTTCTTGCCGTTGGGTTGATGATATCCATTAACCTCTTATGAGTTTTAACGTGGAATTGCTCCTGAGATCCCTTATCGATCACAGGGGAACGATTGACGCTGAATAAATTTATTTCCGTTGGAAGCGGAATAGGGCCTGAAATCTGAGCGCCTGAGCGTCTTACCGTCTCCACGATTTCACTGGTTGATTTATCGAGAACTCGGTGATCGTAAGCTCTTAATTTGATTCGAATCCGCTGTTGTTTTGCCATATTACTCGATAATCTCCGTGACAACGCCGGCGCCGATGGTCTTGCCCCCCTCGCGGATCGCGAACCTTAACTCTTTCTCCATCGCGATCGGCGTGATCAGCTCCCCTTCGACCTTCACATTGTCTCCCGGCATCACCATCTCCACGTCCTTCGGTAAATGCACAATCC
>JACOVV010000056.1 GCA_016177145.1 Candidatus Omnitrophota bacterium
ATAATGGCAATCGTTGGTCGCCACGATCGGAAGGGACATCTTTTTTGAAATTTCCAGCAGTCCCTCATTTCCTTTTTTCTGCGCCTGGAGTTGATGAACCATCACCTCCAGATAATAATCACCTGGGGCGAAGATCTGGCGAAACTCATCGGCCACGCGCGACGCTCCCGCGATATCCCCCGCCAGAATCCGGTGGTTCACTTCTCCATGTAAACAACCGCTTAAAGCAATCAATCCTTTGGAATTCTGCGCCAACACTTCCTTGTCAATTCTTGGACGGTAATAAAATCCTTCGAGATAGCCGATGGAGACCAGTTTCATCAAATTCTGATAGCCGGTTTCGTCTTTCGCCAATAACGTCAGATGAAACGAAGCTTCATGAATTCCCTGTCCCGATTTGACAAAACGGTTCTCCGGAGCGACGTAGATTTCGCACCCGATGATCGGCTTGATCCCCGCTTTCATCGCTTCTTGATAAAACTCGATAGCGCCGAATAAATTTCCGTGATCGGTCATCGCGATCGCCGGCATCTTGTATTGGCGGGCTTTCTCCATGAGTTCAGGGATCCGGCATGCGCCGTCTAAGAGACTATACTGGGTATGCAGGTGAAGATGGACGAAGTCGGAATGGCTCATACTGTTCTATTCCCATTCAATCGTCGCCGGCGGCTTCGATGAAATATCGTAAACAACGCGGTTAACGCCTTTCACTTCATTAATGATGCGATTCGAGATTCGCGCGAGCAATTCATCCGGAATCCGCGCCCAGTCGGCGGTCATGCCGTCGGTGCTGGTGACGGCGCGCAGGGCAATGGTGTTTTCGTAAGTCCGCTCATCCCCCATGACACCAACGCTTTTTACCGGAAGGAGAACCGCGAACGCCTGCCAGATTTTATCGTATTCTCCCGCGCGGCGGATTTCTTCGATATAAATACTGTCCGCTTCTTGTAGAATTTTAAGTTTTTGCTCCGTGATTGTTCCAAGAATCCGGACCGCCAGCCCCGGACCCGGGAAAGGATGTCTTCCGACGGTCTCCTCCGGCAGACCTAATTGCCGGCCGACTTCACGAACCTCATCTTTAAACAATTCTCTCAGCGGCTCCAGCAATTTTAATTTCATCTTCTTGGGTAGTCCGCCGACGTTGTGATGGCTCTTAATCGTCGCGGAAGGCCCTCCGAAGCTTGATTGGCTCTCGATCACATCGGGGTAGAGCGTCCCCTGAGCTAAGAAAACAGCGTTTTTGATTTTTTTTGCTTCTTCTTCAAAAACCGCAATGAATTCCCGCCCGATAATTTTTCGTTTTTTCTCAGGATCGCTGACGCCGGCTAGACGTTTGAGGAAACGCTTTTGGGCATCCAAAATACGCAGTAGGGGCACATGGCCATGTGCCCCTACGTTGACAAATGTCTTCCGTATTTGCTCCGTTTCCCCTTTGCGTAACAAACCCGTGTCGACAAAAATACAGGTGAGCCGCTTGCCAATCGCTTTTGAAAGCAACGCTGCAACTACCGATGAATCCACTCCCCCGCTCAATCCTAGGACCACATGCTCTTGACCAACCGTTTCCTGAATGCGTTCTATCGAATCATGGATGAAATTCTTCGGCGTCCAATCTCCCTGACAACGACAGATGCTGGAGAGAAAATTCTTAAGGACCAAATCCCCCTGTTTTGTGTGAGCTACTTCCGGATGGAATTGCACACCATAAAAATTTCTTTGAAGATCAGCGATGGCGGCGTGCGAGGAATTTTCCGTTCTCCCAATCGCAGTAAACCCCGGCGGCAGTCCGGAAACAACATCGCCATGACTCATCCAAACTGTGGACCCGTTTGGATCAAACCCGTCCAGTAGGGGCACATTGCAACGTGCCCCTACATCATACAACACCCGCAGCGTCGCCCTCCCATATTCCCTTTGTTTAGAACCCAGCACCTTGCCGCCCAATATTTTTCCCATCACCTGGAGCCCATAACAAATCCCAAGAATCGGCGTTCCTAGATTAAAAATTTCAGGATCAGGAAGCGGCGCCCCTTTCTGGTAGACGCTAGCAGGACCTCCAGTAAAAATAATTCCTTTCGGATTCAGAGATTTAATTTTTTCAATAGAGGCATTGAACGGAAGAATCTGGCAGAAGACATTCTGGCTGCGGACTTTTCGGGCAATGAGCTGGTTATACTGAGAGCCAAAGTCAAGAATAACTATTGTCTGGTGCGGCATAAACTCATTTTAGCATACTAGGCGACTTTTATCTTTTTCCCATTCCCACTCGCTGGACCTGCTGAAACAATTTCCCTTCGGTTTTGATGGCAGGGGCAATGATGAGTTCGGTCAGATGCGTTTCGCGGATATCTTTAGCGCCGATGTTCCCCATGCAGGTCATAAGCGCCCCCATGAGATTTTGAGTGCCGTCATCGAGGACTGCGGGGCCAAAGAGGATCTGTTCTAAGGTTCCAGTCGTCCCGACATGAATACGTGTTCCTCTTGGAAGATTAGAGTGCGGCGTCGCCATTCCCCAGTGGTATCCCCCGCCGGGGGCTTCTTTGGCCCTGGCAAAAGAAGAACCAACCATAACGGCGTCAGCACCGCAGGCAAATGCCTTGCAGATATCCCCGCCGGTACTCATGCCGCCGTCGGTAATGATCGGCACATAGCGGCCGGTGCGGGTGAAATAAAAATCACGCGCCGCGGCGCAATCCACCGTCGCGGTCGCCTGCGGGACCCCCAATCCAAGCACTCCACGTGTCGTGCATGCGGCGCCGGGACCAATCCCGATGAGAAGACCGGACGCCCCGGTCTCCATTAACTCCAGCGTTGCTTCATACGTTACTGAATTGCCGATGATTACTGGAATTTTCATCTGTTTGCAGAATTTAGTAAAATCAAGCGTCTTGTACTCTTTGGCCAAATGGCGGGCGGTGGTCACAGTGGACTGCACGACGAAAATATCGGCTCCGGCATCCTGCACGATCGCCCCGAAACGTTCGGCTTTCGCGGGAATACCGCTGACAACAGCCGGAACTTTTTCTTTCTTAATTTGCTCTACCCTCCGCGCCACCAGTTTTTCTTTAATCGGCTCCAGATAAATGGATTGCACTAACTTAGTCGCTTCTTCAGGAGAGGCGCTGGCGATTTTTTCCAGGACTTTTTCCGGTTTTTCGTAACGAGTCTGGACCCCTTCCAGGTTTAGAACCGCGAACCCGCCCAATTTCCCCATCGCGACAGCGAAATCCACATCGACCACTCCATCCATCGCAGAAGCAATGATGGGGACCTTAAACCGCTTTCCCCCGATCTCCCAATGAGTGTTTACTTCATTCGGATTCAGCGTCACACTTCCGGGAACCAATGAAATTTCATCAAACCCGTAACACCGCCGGGCCTTGCGCCCTTTACCAATCCATTCACCCATGTTTAGTCCCTTCTAAATAGAGGCCAGACCCCTATCTTTCTTGATTGTTTGGATTTTATCAAATAAGCGCATGAAATACTAGAAATAGGATTCAGGCCCCTAAATCCTTTCCACTGACCCCTGCAGGATCCATCCTTGAAGGTCTCCCAGCCGGACCTCCATCCATCCTTTGGCGTAGCGCAGGACGCGCACCTGTGTCCCCTCCGGGACAGTTGCTTGGACAGGAAAATCTTCACCGGGTCCGGCCCGCAGCACAATCTCTTTCTCCAACACAACAGCCGTTGGTTGGTTCAGGTCGTAACTCTTTAGCCCCGCCAACCCCAGTGACAGAAACCATACCGATAAAAACACAATCAGCCACGGCTTTAACTGCTGGCGCCGACTCAGCCAGGCGGTCCAAAGAAAAAGAAAAATGACAAAAAGCCAATAAGATGCCAAGAGCCCTCCCGATAATTCTCTCTGAGAAACCGGTCGGGTCAACGCTTCCGAAATTCTTTCGAGGAAACCTTTTGTTTGCGTCTTTAATCTCCCGGTAATGTTAATTTCTTTGTTGATATAATTTAAGTTGGCTTTAATATCCGTGTCACGCGGCTGGAGCCGTAAACCTTTTTCATAATTTAAAACTGCGTTCCCGCGACTGCCGCTCTTCAGATAAGCGTTGCCCAGATTGTAATAGACAGCTCCATGACGAATCCCTTGCTGCAGAAGCTGACGGTAACCGTTAATCGCTTCTTCGTATTTCTGGTTTTCGTAGGCTGAATTGGCTTGGTCAAACAATTCTTCTGGAGTTGACGCCCACGATAAAGAGTTGATGCCCGCTAACAGTAAAAAAATAACCGCAATTGTCGGCAGGGAGGGCTTCTTTTTGCGAGCCCTTTCTAACTGCTCGATCATGGTTTCCGCTTCCGCGAAAGAATTCTTCATCTGTTCCAGCCCCAACTGGCTTGGAGAAAAACGCGCGAGATCGCACTCTTCTAAAAGAACCCTCAGTCGTTTAAGCGCCTCTCCCGGCAAAGCGTGGTTCTGCAGTTCACCAATAATTTCATCCATCGGTAGACTGGTCGTGGCAATTCCCAGACGATCTGAAATAAACGTGTACAAAGCCTTCTGAACTTCCGCGTAGAATCCACGGGTATCTCCGGCCCCCATCCGGTTTTTGGCTTGCCGGAGCCGCTTCTGAGCGATACCGTGCGCTTTTTGTCGTTTCGCGTAGACCGCGTCTTGATTAAGCCGCGTCCGCCGGCGCTGCCAGCCATAAAATAAACTCCATAAAAACCAGGGGAACGTATGCACCCACCAGAAGTAGGGTCTAGCCCACGGCAGAACAGCCTGGTCATTGAGCGGAGAAACGGCTGTTTTAATGAAACGAATATCCTCGCCAATCTGACGC
>JACOVV010000073.1 GCA_016177145.1 Candidatus Omnitrophota bacterium
ACCAGGGAGGAGATCGGCGAGATGATTCGCAAGACCCGATTCGGAGAACTGGTCATTACGATTCATGATGCCAAAATTGTCCAAATCGAAAAGAAGGAGAAAAAAAGATTTAATTATGAGCTACCACACCGGTGGTGCGAATCAAAAAAAATCTGATGACCGACTGTACCCTCAGAGGAATTCAGAAGATAAAGAGGGAGAACTTCAAATGAGGATTTTCACCAGAGTATTCATTATTTTATCGGCTTGTGCGTGGGGGGTGGGAAGCTTCAGGCCGGCCGCCGCCGAAGAAACCCAGGTTAAAAAAAGTCGTTCCAATTTGGATACGGTCGTTGTGATCGGCACCAAGACCGAGAAAGATATTTTAAGCTCGCCTCAGTCGGTCAGCGTTGTGACCTCCGAAGCAATCGAAAAAGGGATGGCGCGGGATATCGGAGATATCTTAAGAGAAGTTCCGGGCGTAGAAATTGACGGCGGCCCCAGGGCGATTGGGGAGGACATTAATATCAGAGGGTTAAGCGGCGCTCGTGTTCAGATCCGTCAGGACGGGGCCCGTATGGATTTTCTCTCCGGGCATTTGGGCCGGCTTTTTAGCGACGTTGACGCGATTGAGAGCATTGAAATTCTGAAAGGATCGGCTTCCTCGCTCTATGGTTCTGATGCCATCGGAGGGGTCATCAATATCCGGACCAAGGAGCCCGGCGATCTTTTGGCTGAAGGCGAAAAGTTCGGGATGCGGACCCGATTCAACTACAGTTCAGTCAATCAGGATTACAGGGAAGCGGTGAGCGTCTTCGGCATCCCTAACGGGCCGTTCGAATATTTATTCAATTTCAGCCATTGGGACAGTGATAAAGGCATGGATTTGAGCGACAATACCCAATTGACCAACTCGGGCCAGCAAGGAGCAGAGGGATTAGCGAAACTCATCTATCATCCGACGGACTCAAGCGATCTCGTTTTCTCTTACAACAAATTCGACGAGAATTCAACCGTCCCCGGCAATCCCGCAACCGCTTTGTCCTCTTCCAACCTTCTGCGCGACCGTATTACGGAGAGAGAATTATTCAATCTCGGATTTGTGAACAAAGCGGAGGGAAGCTGGCTGGAGGATTTCCAGGCCAATGCCTATTATCATCTCACCGAGATCAGACAGGATAAGAGGACCGGCGCCGCGCAGCTGGACCATAATGACTTGGATACGCTGGGGATTGAGTTAAAAAATAGCAATAAATTCGATCTTGTCCAGATACCCAACCAGTTAACCTACGGCATCGAGTATTACAAGGATAACGGCCGTGGGAATCGTCTCACCTCTAGCGGCGGCGCGTCTATCGGGAGTTTCCCTGACGGTTCATTTACCGGGTGGGCCCCTTTTATCCAGGATGAGATCAGTTTCTTTGACGACCGTCTGGACGTTATTCCGGGCCTTCGGTGGGATAACTTTGAATCGGAATCGTCGGGAAATCCCACCAATAAAGACAACCGTGTGAGCCCTAAGATCGGTTTAGTTTATCAATGGAGGGAGTGGCTCAATCCATTTTTCAACTATGGGCTAGGGTTCAGAGCGCCGCGGTTAACCGAGCTTTACCCCTCAGGGACGCATTTCCCAGGAAACACCTTTGTGGCAAATCCCAATTTAATCCCGGAGAAAAGCGAAAACCTCGAAGCGGGAGCCAGAGGGAAATGGAACCGTTTCAGTTATGAAGCCGCCTATTATCTTATCCACGCCGAAGATTTCATTGAAACGGTTGTCGGAACCACCACCACGACTTCCCGCAACCTGAATCAGGTCGAACTTTGGGGACTGGAGGGTTCTTTGAATTTCGATCTCGGCGCCGGATTTTCAACTTTTACATCACTTGAGATCCGAAGAGGCAAGAATACGGAAACGGACGAATTTTTGACTTCCATCGCTCCGGATGAAATCGGCACAGGACTAAAATACGAAAACCCCGAAAAAACTTTTTATGCTTCTTTTTCAGGGCGCTTGGTCGGCACTCAGGAAAGACCCCCGCTGTCGGCCAATCATACTTCGGGGTATAACGTTTGGGATTTGAAAACGGCCGTCAAGATCCCATGGATCAAAGAGACCAAATTGTCTTTCGGCGTCGAAAACATTTTTGATAAATCTTATCGGGAGCATCTCGCCAGCTTGCGCGCTCCGGCACGCAACTTTATCGTAGGGCTCTCGAAGGAATTTAAGTGGTGACCATTGTCCTATTGAAGTCTCCCTCCAAAACGTGCTAACGTATTGAAATTGTGATACAATCGGCCAAAGAACAGATTCGCCGCCAGATGATGGAGCGGCTGAGAAGACAGCCGTCCCCGTCTCGCCAGCAAAAGAGTCAAGCAATATTGTCGAGGATCACGGCTCTTCCAGAGTATCTGGAGGTCAAGTGGTTCTTCTCCTATATCTCGATGGAGCATGAGGTTGAGACAATTCGCTTGATGGAAGAGGGACTAGCGGCGGGTAAAAGAATTGTTGTCCCCGTCATTCTGGAAGAGGGGAAGAAATCTTGTAGTTTCTCAATATCGGAAATTCGGGATTGTCTGAAAGAGTTTGAAATCGGACCTTTTGGGATTCGCCAGCCCAAGCCGCAGTTCCTGCAGCTTGTGGACCCAGAAGTTTTGGAGATGGCAGTTATTCCGGGTGTTGCTTTTGGAAGAGACGGACACCGGCTCGGGCATGGGAAAGGATATTTTGACCGGTTCCTGCGTCAGCTTTCTCCCGATTGCCTGAAAGTCGGCATCGGTTTTGATTTTCAGCTCCTTCCCGAACTTCCAAATGAACCTCACGATATTCCCCTGGATGTGATTATTACGGACCTAGAAGTTTTACAGATAAAACATCGTTAACAAAGAGGTCTGCCAAGATGGACGATTTTTCATTGATTCGTTTCTGGGCTATTCAGGTGGTGGTGGTGGTGGTGATCTTTGGATTGGGGTATTTCAGCCGCCGGTTCATTGGCGAGAGAAAGATCAAGCAAGCAGAGAGCGTTATTAAAGAAATGCTGGATTCGGCGCGGCGCCAAGCGGAAGTCATTCAACGGGACAGCCAGCTCCAAGCCAAAGAACTCATGTACCAGAATCGGCTTTTGGCCGAGGAAGAAGCGGGACGCCGCCGTCAGGAATTGGCATCCATCGAAAAGCAATTCACCCAAAGAGAAAAGGAACTGGACAGCAAGGCGGATCTCATCCGGGCGAAAGAAACAATGATCTCAAATCATGAGAATTCGCTGAAGATTCGGGAAGAGCAGGTGGGGAAAAAAGAAAAGGAGTTAGAATCGTTGATTGTGGAAGAAAAAGATCGTCTTTCCATTATGGCCGGCATGACTCAGGAAGAGGCAAAGAAGGTTCTTTTATCACGGCTGGAGCAGGAAGTTCATTCCGAAGCGAATCTCCTGGTGAAGCGTCTGGAAGAGGAAGCGCTCCAGGAAGCAGACAGAAGAGGTAAGAACATTATTGCGCTGGCTATCCAGCGGTGCGCGGCGGAGCAAACGGCGGAATCAACGGTCACGGTCGTCCCGATCAGCGGTGATGACATGAAAGGGAGAATCATCGGAAAAGAAGGGCGCAATATCCGCGCGCTTGAGATGGCAACGGGAGTTGATTTTATTATTGATGATTCTCCTGACACGGTCACGGTCTCCGGATTTGATCCATTTAGGCGCGAAATCGCCAAGCGCTCCCTGGAGCGTTTAATGCAGGATGGAAGAATCCATCCTTCCAGAATTGAAGAAGTGGTCGAGAAAGTCAAAAGAGATATGGATCTTTTGATACGCGAGGAGGGGGAAAAGATAGTCGCAGAACTGGGAATCCAGGGGGGGCTGCATCCGGAGTTAATTCGCCTGATCGGACGATTGAAATTCCGGACCAGTTACGGTCAGAATGTTCTCTTGCACGCCAAAGAAACGACTCATTTCATGGGAGTGATGGCCGCGGAGCTCGGATTGGACTATCATTTGGCCAGAAGGATAGGGCTATTGCATGATATCGGGAAGGCGGTGAGTCACGAAGTAGAGGGGACGCACGCTTTGATCGGCGCGGAGCTGGCGAAAAAGCACGGTGAGAGCAGCTTAGTAGTCAATGCGATTGCCGCCCATCATGAAGAGATGGAACCGTCATCCATTTACGCGACGCTCATCATTGGAGCGGACGCGATCAGCGCGAGCCGTCCAGGGGCCCGCGGAGACACTTTAGAGAATTATATCAAACGGCTGCAGAAATTAGAGGCGATTGCCGACCAGCATCCTGGAGTCGCGAAAGCCTATGCGATTTCGGCTGGACGGGAAATCCGCGTGATCGTGAACCCTGAGAAAATCAATGACGAAAACACTTATTTACTGGCGCGGGAGCTGAAACAAAAAATTCAAGAAGGATTGGAGTTTCCCGGCCAGATTAAAGTGACTGTGATTAGGGAGACACGGGCCGTGGAGTTTGCGGGGTGATATGCGCTTATTAATCATCGGCGACATCGTCGGAGAACCTGGCCGCAGAGCCGTGGCTGAGATCGTTCCTCGGCTGAAGAAGAGCGAGAAAATCGATCTGGCGATTGGCAACGCGGAGAATGTTTCCAATGGAGGGGGACTTGTTCCCCGGCACGCGGAAGAGCTCTATCGAAGTGGACTGGATGTTCTTACGATGGGGGATCACATCTGGGATAAAAAAGAAATCCTGGAGATTATTTCAGCGGACCCGCGGATTGTCAGGCCAGCCAACTATCCTAAACAAGTGCCGGGCAACTGGACAGTGGTTGCTAAAACGCGATCCGGAGAAAA
>JACOVV010000020.1 GCA_016177145.1 Candidatus Omnitrophota bacterium
TAAAACCCGCCCCTACGGAAAGAATTCTAACGGATGAAGGTCTTAGTCATCGGCGGCGGTGGAAGAGAACACGCGATCTGCTGGCGGATCGCGCAGGATCATGGAGACGTACAGCTTTATTGCGCCCCAGGCAACCCCGGTATTAGGGAAGTCGCCGAACGGGTGGACATCGCGGCTGACGATATCCCTCGATTGCTGAAATGGAGCAAAGAAAATCGAATTCACTTTGCTGTTGTCGGACCCGAGGTCCCGTTGGCAAAGGGACTCGTTGACCGTTTTCAGCAGGAAGAAATTTTTTGTTTTGGGGCTAACAAGAAAGCGGCTCAGCTTGAAGCGAGCAAAGTCTTCGCCAAGGAATTGATGCGGAGTTACCATATCCCGACGTCGCACTTTGAATCGTTTCGCGATTATAAAAAAGCGTCTAAGTATCTGGAGACGGTGGGGACGCCGATCGTGATCAAGGCGGATGGGTTAGCGGCCGGCAAAGGGGTCTGCGTCGCCCAGACTAAAAAAGAAGCCCAATTCTTCCTCGATCAAGTCATGGAGAAAGGGACTTTTGGCGACGCGGGGAAGGCGGTGGTCATTGAAGAAGCGCTTTGGGGAGACGAGGCCTCTTTCCTGGTGGTGACCGATGGAGAGTATGTGATTCCTTTGGCCGGCGCGCAGGACCATAAACGGGTTTTCGATAGAGATGAAGGGCCTAATACGGGGGGGATGGGAGCGTTTTCTCCTACTCCAAAACTGACGGCCGAGATTCAGGAGGAAGTATTGACCCGGATCGTTTATCCGACGTTGGGCGCTCTGCGCGCGGAAGGAATTACTTACCGGGGAGTTCTCTACGTCGGATTGATGTTGACGGTCAAGGGGCCTAAGGTATTGGAATTCAACGTTCGTTTCGGCGATCCGGAGACGCAAGCCATACTACCGCGTTTGCAGGGGAACTTTCTGGAGATGATGGAAGCCGCTTCCAAAGGGGAACTCAGCCGAGTGGAAGTTTCGTGGGATCCGCGCGCCGCCGCCTGCGTCGTGCTGGCATCCAAAGGATATCCGGGGCATTTTGAAAAAGGGAAAGAGATTAGCGGGATTGATAAAGCGGCCAAGATGCCGTACGTCTCGGTGTTTCACGCGGGGACCGCTCAAAAGGACGACAAACTGGTGACGGCGGGAGGCAGGGTTTTAGGGGTGACGGCGCTGGGTGAAGATATCCGCACCGCCGTTGGGCGGGCGTATCAGGCGGTGGAGAAAATTAAGTTCGAAGGGATGCATTATAGAAAAGATATTGGGAGGGAGGTTCTATGAAACCAGTTGTTGCCATTTTGATGGGGAGTGATTCAGACCGGACTATGATGGAAGAGGGGGCGAAGATTTTAGAACAATTTGGGATCTCCTGCGATGTTAAAGTCCTTTCGGCCCACCGGAGTCCAAAGCTTGTCACCGAATATGTCGCCAATGCCGAGAAAAATGGGACTAAAGTTTTTATCTGCGGCGCCGGCGGTGCGGCCCATCTGGCCGGTGTTGTCGCCGCGCAGACCATTCTGCCGGTGATTGGAGTCCCCATGGAGAGCGCTTTGGGAGGAGTGGATTCTTTTGTTTCTACTTTGCAGATGCCGGCGGGGGTTCCAGTAGCGACGGTGGCCATTGGGAAAACAGGCGCAAAAAATGCCGCTTATCTGGCGATTGAAATTCTGGCGCTTTCCGATTCGAAGCTTCGTGAGAAATTGCGTGAGCATAAGGTAGAAATGGAGAAGGCAGTGAGGGAGAAGAATAAATAGCGTACAGCGTTTAGCGGACAGCGTACAGGAAAGCAAAAAATGCCCGAAATCTGGAAAATTGATCCAAAGAAAATTGACCACAATCTCATCGCCGAAGCGGCCAGGCGGATTGACCAAGGCCAGTTGGTCATCTTTCCGACCGAAACGGTCTATGGCGTCGCGGTCAATCTTCTCAACGAATCGGCATTGAAGCGGATCTATGAAATCAAACGCCGTCCCGAAGAAAAACCGCTGACATTGCATATCGCTGACCGAACACAGGTAGATCAATGGGCAATTGTTTCCGCGGAAGGAAAACAATTCATGGATCGTTGGTGGCCCGGGCCGGTGACGGTGATTCTGGAAGCAAAACAGAA
>JACOVV010000069.1 GCA_016177145.1 Candidatus Omnitrophota bacterium
AGGAATTTCTTTTAAAAACTGCGCCGGCGGTTTGCTGGTCCCGGTATTCATGCGCCGGTATACCTGCATTGAATCGGCGGAAATAATTTCTCCTTTTAGCCGCCGCGCCGTTTCCTGGGCAACCTCTGTTTTTCCAACAGCGGTAGGGCCCACTATCACCCAAAGACGTTCTTTTTTCATTGAGCTCTCAGGGAAAGATTTTCGTGGAAAAACCGTGTTCGGTTAATTGGGCCCGCAATCGTTGCGCCTCCCGCTGTGTGGCTAGCTTCCCGACACGGACACGGTAGACCGGCAGTCCCCCGTCTACGGATTCGACCACATAACAGCGGAATCCTTTCTCGCTGAGAAGCCGCTCCATTTTGTAAGCGTTCCGGCGGTTTGAAAACGCTCCCACCTGGACTGAAAAAACGGTCCCTTCTTTTAACTTGGTTTTCGCCCATCGGGCTTCGGGTGAATTAGGATAGCGCTGCTGTACCTGTTCAAAATACCATTGCGAATCCTGCTGATTGCCGGTCTTCTGATAGCACTGCCCAAGCCGGTAAAGGAGATAAGGATGAAACTCCCCTTTTCTCTCTTTCTTGTGCAACTCCAGATAGCGGGTCAATGCTTCTTCATTTTTCCCCTCTAGATAGTAGCTGTCGGCGACGCCAATCTCCGCCTTTACCCGCTGGGGACTTCTTGGGAAATGTTGGACGAGTTCAGACCATTGTCCCCTGGCTTTATCGAATTGGGACTCTTTAAGATATCCCAGTCCGGATAAATAGAAATATTCGGCTTGCGGGTAGTCCCTGGACAGACTCTCGCCGCGGTTGGCAAGCGTTTCGTAATCTTCCTGCAGAAGAAGCCACTCCAGAGATTCCTGGTGGGTGACGGCGTGGGCAGAAGACAGAAAACAGAAGACAGAGGACAGAAAACAGAAAACAAAAAACGAAATGCCGAGAATTGTAGGGGCACCCCTTGTGGGTGCCCTGAATGATATGGACGACTGGGCGGGCACAAGGCCCGCCCCTACATTGTTCCTCTGACACCCGTCTCCTGTTATTTCCCCCCTCAATGTATCTTCCTCCACACCCGTTATTTTAACATCCACAATCCGTCCCAGCAAATCAGGATTCGCTTGCACCACGCACTTATGATACCCACGCGTTCTCCCAACCCAGCAGCCCTCGTCTTTTTTGCTCTTTGTTTCCAGCAACACTTCCTGATAAGTCCCGACGAACCGTTCCACCCTCTTTCGCTTGATCCGGTCCTGGACGCGGCAAAGGATTTGATGCCTCTCCTCTTTTATTTCTCTGGGAATATCATCCTCTACCTTCGCCGCCAGCGTCCCTTTGCGTGGAGAAAATTTATAAAGGAACGCGTCGTCAAACTCCACTTCTTCCATCAAGGAGACCGTTTGTTGAAACTCCTCCTCCGTTTCGGTGGGAAAACCGACAATGACGTCGGTAGTCAGCGTTCCTCCAGGAACGACTTGGCGGTATTCCCGCGTCAATTCGAGATATTTTTCCCGCGTGTACTCCCGGCGCATTTCTTTGAGAATCCGGTCACACCCCGATTGAAACGGCAGATGAAGATGCTCACAAAGATTCGGATATTCTCTGATTGCCTCAAAGAGCCGCCGGTCTGTTTTTCCCGGATGAGACGTCATGAAACGAATCCAGGGGATACGGACACGATTCGCTAAAAGCGCCAATAGATCCACAAAATCGATTTTCGCCGCCGGATCGTAATAAGCATTGACCGTCTGGCCTAGGAGCGTTAACTCCTGATATCCCTGTTCCTCCAACTGTTTCGCTTCCTCCAGGATCGCGGAGGATGAACGGCTGATCTCTTTTCCCCGAACGCGAGGGACAATACAATAAGAACAGGCGTAATTGCACCCTTCAATAATCGTAATCCACGCTTTATGCTGACTCTCCCGGCGGACCGTTTTGATCTCTTCCCTGACCTCATAGTCGCCGCGGTCCAGCGCCATCAGACGCCGCTCCCCCTGGCGCGCTCGCTGGATTAAACGAGGAACGTCCACCAGGTTTTGCGGCCCGCAGAGCAAATCCACATGCGGGAGCTGTTGGAATAACTCCTTACGCCGGTTCTGCGCCATGCAACCGATGATTCCCAAAACCACCTCGGGCCTACGCCGCTTCAAGCCAGCCAGTGTCCCAATCGTGCTGACCGCTTTATGCTCGGCAAGTTCCCGGACACTGCAGGTATTATAGAGGATAACATCCGCCTCGTTTAGTTTCGCCGTCAGCTCATAGCCCTCTTGAGTTAAGAGCCCCGCCACCCGCTCGGAATCGTAGACGTTCATTTGACACCCGAAGGTTCGGAGATAGAATTTCTTCATATCAGGTTGATTTTAACAGAAGCCCACGGGGGGATCAATGAGACAATTTGGACAAAACTTGGCAGGGTTTATAGCGGCAAACAGGGACGTCGCCTATAGGACTTTTTCGCAGACGAACAACTGATTCATGCCAAAGAGGAATTTCTCGTAGTGAGTCACTTTAAAACACGGCGTTAAAAAATCTTTCATGGCCTGGAGATCAAAATAATTCTCATGGTCATCTTCGATTCCCTTGACGTACAGCCGGATCCATCTTTCCGCCGATTGAAGAGGCGTCGTCATGATCAGTTTTCCGCCGGGCTTCAGGACACGGGCGCATTCAGCCAAAATCTCACGAGGATATTCGAAATGTTCTACCACGGCAAGCATCGTGACGTAATCAAAATAAGAGTCTTTGAATTCTAATTCTTTGGTCACCATCTTCCCGAGTTTTCTGTCAATGCCTATCTTTTCTCTACAGGGAGACTTTGACAGGAGATAACCATCCCCGCAGCCGATATCCAAATGCCTCTCCTCAACGGTCATATGCCGTAACGCTTTCCACGCCCTTAACCGCTTGGTCCAGGGCATGACGAGATGTCCAATCAACATTCTTGGTTCTGCCGGTTCTCCCATTAGGCAAGACTATAGGTGATTGTCATTAATCCAGTCAAGGAAATTCTGCCGATTGGATAGTTTTTGCGAAGATGCTATAATCGGCACCATCATGCGTATCTTGATCACCGGCGGCGCTGGATTGGTTGGAAGCCACTCTGCCGAATATTTTTCTAAGAAAGGACATGACGTCATCGTCTTCGATAACCTGGGGCGGTCTTCCCTCTTTAAAAGCGAGCGTTCCTCCGTAGAGTTTAACTGGGAATTCCTGGGCCAAGTTAAAGGAGTCTCAAGAATCGTCGGCGATATTCGATCCGAAACGGATATGGACCGCGCCATGTCCGGCGGCATTGACGCCGTGGTTCATGCGGCCGGCCAGCCGGGGGTCGGGTTTTCCATCGAAAACCCACACGAAGACTTCTCTATTAACGCCTTTGGGACGCTGAATGTCCTGGAAGCGGCCCGGAAACATAAAGCCAAAATTTTTATCTATTGCTCGACCAATAAAGTCTATGGAGAAAACGTCCGTAAAATCCCTCTGGCGGAAAAGGGAACTCGTTATGAATTCGCGAATCCGCGCGGCATCGCGGAAGATTTTCCGTTGGATCTCACCGCTCACACTCCCTATGGCGTTAGTAAATACGCCGGTGATCTTTACGTCCAGGAATACGGACATCTCTTTGGGATGCGCACGGCAGTTTTCCGGATGTCCTGCATCTACGGCACACGGCAGTTCGGTTTTGAAGACCAGGGATGGGTCGCCTGGTTTTTGATCGCGGCGCTCACCGGCCAAAAGATCACTATTTTCGGAGACGGCAAACAGGTCCGCGATGTTCTCTATGTCACTGATCTTGTCCGCGCTTATGAAAGTTTTATGCTGAGCGATCTGCCGCATGCCGTCTTCAACATCGGCGGCGGGCCCTCTTTTACTCTCTCTCTGCTCGAATTACTGGATTTTATCCGAGAAAAGAGGCAAATAGATCCGAAAATCGCCTTCACCAGATGGCGGCCGAGTGACCAGAAGGTTTATATCTCCGATATTAGTAAAATCAGAAAGCTGTTGAAGTGGGCACCACAGGTTCCGCCGCAGGAAGGGTTGGCAAGACTTGCGGATTGGATTACCAGCAATATGGATTTATTCGTAGGGGCACGGCATGTTTACCCTGAGCGTAGTCGAAGGGCCGTGCCCCTACGGTAATGATTGACGGGTCTTAATGGACAAGAACCATTTTCAATCCTCTCTCTTATCCTGGTTCCGCAAACACCAGCGCGATCTCCCCTGGCGGCACACCAAAGACCCTTACAAAATCTGGCTCTCGGAGATTATGCTCCAGCAGACCCAGGTGGCGACGGTCATCCCTTACTACGATCGGTGGATCAAGCAATTCCCCACAGCAGAGTCGGTCGCTGATGCCCCGGAAGAAAAAATTCTCAAACTATGGGAAGGACTCGGATATTATTCACGCGCCAGGAATCTGCAAGCCGCCTGCCGTGAGGTCGTAGAGAAATACGACGGTAAAGTTCCCGATTCTCTGGAGGAGATCCAAAAACTTCCCGGGATCGGACGCTACACCGCGGGAGCCATTCTTTCGATCGCTTTCAATAAACCAGTTCCGCTGGTGGACGGGAATGTGATTCGGGTTCTCTCTCGGCTTTTTGCCATGAAGAAAAACCCTAGAAAGTTCCAGGTTCTTTTTTGGGACCAAGCGGAAAAACTCCTGTTCAAAAAAGAACCTGGAACTTTTAATCAGGCGTTGATGGAGTTGGGGGCTACGGTCTGTACTCCCGCGAATCCCTCCTGTCTTATTTGCCCCGTGAATAGTTTCTGTCTAGCAAAGAAAAAGGGGATTCAAGAACAACTCCCTCTTTCTCCCAAACGGGCAAAAACTCAAATCATCCACCTTGCCAGCGCGCTGATTAGGCAAAATGGAAAAATCTTATTGTGCCAGCGAAAAGAGACGGGACACTTGAAAGGAATGTGGGAACCGCCGACGATTCCGATCCAAAAACAAAATAATACCCGGCAAGGATTGATTAATTTCTTACAGAAAAGCGGATTCGAGATCCAGATCGTTGGAAATTCTATTTCCTTGCAAACTTCCCGTCTTCACTTTCGACTACGGTTCCAACTCTTTCAGGCAAAATTAATCAGGGAGAATACCCCATCATCC
>JACOVV010000068.1 GCA_016177145.1 Candidatus Omnitrophota bacterium
AGATCGGGAACCGCCTGGTATTTTTCCCGGGGGTTACCGCCTTCATCCAAAAAGCGGCCAGTCATTACGGAATGGCGATTGTTTCCGGCGCGAGACGTTCTGAAATCAAGAAAACACTCAAACATCTTCACGTGCTCCGCTATTTCGCGGCTATCGTCGCCGCCGAAGACGTCGTCAACGGCAAGCCCGATCCTGAAGGACTTCATCTTGCCTGTGCCAAGATAAACGAGTGGCTCTTTAAACACACGCGCGGCTTCACGGCGATTCGCCCTGAAGAATGCCTGGTGATTGAAGACTCTGTGGACGGAATCGAAATGGCCCGCCAAGCAGGGATGAAATGCGTTGCCGTCGCCAATAGTTATCCGGCCGAAAAACTAAATCATGCGAATCTGGTCATAAAGTCTTTTGAGGGATTCGATCCCGTAAAAGCGGAAAGTTTATTCACCTAACCGATAAAAAGGAGCGGATGATGGATCCACAAATTAAAAAACAAGCGCTGCGGATGTTCACCTATGGACTCTATGTCCTGACCTGCCGCAAAGGTTCTGAGAATCACGCGGCAACTGTGACGTGGGTTGCTCAAGCGTCGTTTGTTCCCCCCATGATCAGCGTGGCGCTTGAGAACCAGTCGATGGCTTTTTCGTTCGCCAAGGAGACGAAAACATTCGCGCTCAACATCCTGGGGAAAGGGCAGAAAGACCTGGCGGCGAAATTTTTCAAACATCCTCAAACCGATGGGAACAGAATCGGCGGCATAGAATTTGAGACGAAAATCACTGGAGCGCCTCTTTTGATACCGGCCCCCGCCTACCTGGAATGCAAAATCATCCAAATATTCCCTGTGGGGGACCATACTCTTGTCACCGGCGAAATTATCGAAGCAGTTGTCCGCAGGCAGGAAGAATCTCTGACATTAGCGTCAACAGGGTGGTCTTACGGAGGATAAGAGCTCCAACAGCCTCTTCCTCGCTTTTCCGTCTATTTTGAAAGCCTGGTCCGCGATAAGTTCTTTCTGCTTCTCTAACATAGAATAACGAACTTCTCCTTCCTGGAGCAGTTTTTTGACCGCAGGGGCGAGCCCCGTCGGCTCGTAAACTCCCATTGCCGCCCCCTCACTCACATACGGGACGGTATCTTCACGTCCGGTTAAGTTCATCACGATGACCGGCTTGGAGAAAACCATGGCGGATAATCCAACGGTAGAATTATGCACCATCACGATATCACAAGAAGCTAATAGCGGGAATAATTCGGTCTTTTGGATGACCCGAATGCGATCTTCCAGGCGCGGCGCCGCCGCGATCAGGCGGCGAATAGGGCGTTCATCATCAAAAGGATGAACCTTAATCACGCATTGAATTTCTTTGAGCGCCTCCATGGCGTTGAGAAGAACAACGATCAACTTTTGCTGGTCATCGTTTGATTTGGCCGAGGAAAAAGAATGGGGCCTTTGAGAAGCGAAAACCAGTAAAGGCCGCGAAGGGTCTAGTTTTAACGCCCGGCAAATGTCTTCTCTTCTGTCAAATGACTTTGGCTCCACAAGAAGGTCGTATTCCGGATTACCGGTCACAACGCATTTTTCAGAAGAAAAACCTCTTTCTGTGAAATAACGAATACCGGCAGGCCCCCAGACGGCGTTGATATCGCAAAGCAATTTTTCTCGGAGGATGGGGATCGCGATGATGCCATGCTGTAAAACAATAGACTGGGTCGCCGTCGGTTTGAAACCGATGATACAAGTTTTCTCAAGCTCCTTGTCTTCATTCCTAAGAAGGACCACCGCCGGATGAAGCTGTTCCGCTATTTTTTCAACCCGCCTCCGGTTTGCCGTTATTCGAGGAAAGTCGCGAAGGAATATTTTCTTGAGTTCCGGCCGTATCATTGGATAAAAACAAATGCCGCGGAAGGAAAACTGTTTCTTGAGAGTTTCGTCTCCGTCGAAGCGCCGCCAGAGCGGGTGTAGACTAGAAAAACAGTCCAATGGTAAAAGCCGCCAATGTATCTTGGGCTGCAAAGAAAAATACGGGGTTCCTTTTCTTAGAAACTCCAGCCGGCGGCGCAACCCGCTTCCAAAAATACAGGGGATAAAAGAAACCCCGGTCTTGGATCCGTTGAGAGAATCCCATAATTTGTCATCTGCCAGCACGGCCGCGCGGTCCTGGACGGACTTCCTGCAAGCCCAGACGGCTAAAAGATCCAACAGCGCTGTCGCTTTTCCAGTCAGCCACTCTTTGAATCCCGGTTTTCCCTCCCACAGGGGCGGTTTGTCTCCTTTTAAGCGGCGCCTGACGGTTTGAAGATTCAACATCCTGCCTAAAAATTCCACGACAGGCCATAAGTCTCCCATATTGTCGCAACAGTAAAGGATTCTGGGATGGCACCGCGAAATCAAGCGTGAGAGAATGTCCAGATTTCTAAGTCTCCTGAAAAGGTAAATTTGAAGATCGTACTCTGCCATCCTGCCTAAATCGGTCAAGGACTGGCACCACCGCTGAGTCAAGCGCCAAACAAAAGCGTCCATTTCGTCGCATTCCCTGGCATCAAGAAAATCACTCGAAACCAAGGCGTTGGGGTCGCTTTCCCGGATCGCCGCCGGCAGGAA
>JACOVV010000065.1 GCA_016177145.1 Candidatus Omnitrophota bacterium
ACAGGAGACAGGGGACAGGAAAACTATCAGAAAAAGAAAGAGGCGCTTACCTCTTTTCAGTCCAACGTCTCTGACCCCTGAACCCTGAACCCTGTTCTCTGTTCTCATCGCTCCACCACCGCTCGAATTTTCTTCTCCGCCAGGACCACTCCTTTTCTCACCAACTGGCCCGTGGCGATGACTTCGTAAGTGTCCGAGCGCACCGTGATTAAATTGGCGATTTTGCCGAATAAATCGAAATCTGATGGGTTGGTATCCACCAACACTCCTTTCCCGATCAGGTCTCCAATTCCCCGTTTAAGCCCTTGGTCATCCCCCAGGGGACGCGCCGCGATTATTTTCTCGGCAAGCAGCTGATCCACTCCCGGCAATGACTGCAGCACCATCGCGGAAGCGGTATTCAGATTGATCTTCCCCGCCACGGCGGAAAACGGTTCCAGTGTCATGTAGTCGAATGTGGCGGTCCCCGAAAAAGAGGTATTTTTCAGCCGTAAGGCCAGCGTCCTCTTTTCCGTGGACCGATCCCCCTCTGTTCCGATTTCAATGACACCGTAGGCGCTTGACCCGTCGCTGCCCGGTGTCAATGCCGGAGTAAATTCCGTCCAGCTGCCGTCTTTTAAGCGGATGGACACTTGAAATCCCTGTCCCGCTTTCCCAAAAAGGCGCAGAAAATAATAACCGTTCTTGATCCGGTCCTTCTTATCCCACTTCCATTCTCCCACTTCTTCTATCTGCTGACTACGAAAAACATGGGTCAACGGCGCGCTTTGCTGGATTTCCGTCCAGCCGGAAATTCCCTGCTGGTGTCCCTCCGCTTCTAATCGTATCGCATGAAGAGTGATGTCATCAACAAAAAATCCCAAGTCTTTGAGCCCCCAATGGGTCCATCCAGGCAATGGAAGCTCCGCGAGAATCGCCAGATTTGGAACCGGACGGCTCCGAATCCAGCACTCTTTAGCCGTTTCATAGTATACCGGCTGTCCAAACTCATCGTATTCTTTGATCAAAGCGGCGTTTCTGTTTTCTTTCCCCGGAGTTCCACCGCCGGGATCCGAAGTCGTATAGAAACTATCGTGCAGCCCATTCAGGTTTTCGTCTTTCTCCTCGATAGGGCTGGCTCTCTCAAGACTCTTATTGGCCTCGCTGGAAACATACTCCACCTCATCAACAACTTGCCCTTCCGCGTTTTTCAAGCGGACCGATTCCGTTCCGATGCTCAGATCGTCTTTCAAAAGATCCCCGGTTTCAGAAATGGAGTTTTCAAATTGCAGTTGAACGGCGTTGTCAACATCTTCCCAATCGTTGTTTTTCTTGTGAAAGGAGATGCCGTTTCCGGAAATCCCTTCCTGATGGTCCTCCGCATCCACGGCCAGCACCAGATACCCTCCGGAAGGGATAGGGTCTGTTTCAATCGGAATCGTCGCCGGCCATCCCTCGGGGCCCGGCCCCTCGACTGTCCACCCTCCCACGGAGACGGAATCCTGCGAGACGTTCATCAGTTCGATATACTCGGCATCGGGCTGCTGGCTGAGCCGTATTTTGGAAAAACGACATTGATCATCCTCTTCGTTATTTTGGATTTCAATCCTGACGTACCCCCCTGAAACAGTCACGGTATCGGAAAAACGTTGTCCTGATCTCATGTGCGCGTTTTTCTTTCCTTTAATCTCCACGTCGCCAACCCACTCTCCCTCTGAAACTCCGTACACGTTCACATAATAGGTCCCGTTAGGAATTTCCTCCCATTCCCACGTCCCCTCTCCGGGGCTCCCTCCCTGCGGGTTGTTATTGATAAAACTCCCATCCTGAAACCGCCAGTCTCCTCCGGGAGACTGCCCCTGGGCAACTCCCAACTCAAGGACCGGTTTTACCATGATTTCATTGATCCGGATTCCCTCAACACCCTGCACGGGGATAGCGGCAAACCCGGCGGGAGGAACGCCATCGGTCTGCGGTTCTAATTCAACCCGCCGGAAACGGCATTCGGTCTGGTCTCCCTTACGATTGTTTCGTATTTCAACGGTGAGACTCCCATCCGAAGAAACACTCACCGCGTTGGAAGAAGACGTCAAAAAAACATCGCCATGTCTCATTTCGGTTACCGTCTGGCCGTTGATCGTCACGTCGCCCACCACATCCCCCTGGTTCTCCCCAAAAACGCTGACGTAGTAATTCCCCTCGGGAATACCGATCCACCGCCACCGCCCTTCCTCTCCCCCGGGCACGGAATTAACATAGTGATCCCCCGCCCACTGCCAGTCTCCTTGAGCTCCCGTATTGGAAACCGGCAAGGTCTTGACGAACTTCGTCAAACTGCTCCGCTCAGTGTCGGCGTCCAGCCAATCCTTAAGCCGCACCGCCTTCATCGCCGGTTCTCCCACTCCACGCTCCCGGAAAATCTTGTAGAGCTGGTCGGCGCTGGCCCAGTTAAGGCAGATTCTGTTTTTTAGATTTGAAGTGAGTTCTTTATCCGAAGAGTGCGTCCCGGCAAAATTCCGTAACTGCTGAAATACCTCTTCGGTTATTCCTTCCACTCCTTTTAACTGCTCTACGGTCAAGAAGACACGGTCATCTCCATAGGGCTCCAGGGGGTCATACTCCATCGGTTCGTTATTTCCTTCGTTCGGCTCGTCCCGGATTCCATCCGCGTCATTGTCAATCCCGTCATACCCCAGCACCCTGGCGTTGTCATTATCATCGAAGGTATCATCGTCAACTCCCGGATACCCTGTTTCATCCACCAAACCATCCAAATCATTGTCTCTGCCGTCCATTCCCCCTTTGAGTCCTTTCTCTCCGCCATACCGATAATCCAGCGCCGCCTCTGTCAACGCCTTCGCGTTGGGGACCGATAAAGTATCCAACAATTTCTCAATGCTTGCTTCAAAAGGACTCCATCCCTCTGTCACTTTAAGTGGAGAATCGTTATGAAAACCAGCGGTATTGACGTTTAATTTCCCGGCTTCATCCACCACCAGAACGGCATAGCGCCCCACGATATCCCCTTCCTCCACAAAATCAAACCATTTGGAATCCGCGATACCGTCACTGTCGTTATCAACGTCGTCTCCCTGGAAAACCGTTGACCATAATTCCGTGTCAATGTCATAGCTGTTAGCCCCTTTTTCCTCTTTTAAGAGATGAAAAACGTGGCGAACGCCGGCTTCCGCCAGGTACCCCGCCTTGATGGAAAGTTGAAAATTGGCCGCCGCTTTGAGTTCCAGACGCTGGCTGAAAGCGAAACTGACTGCCATGACTCCGGCAATCGCCAGGACGCTGACGACAATGATGAGAGCGATGCCGGATTGCGCTTTTTTACTGCGTTGACTCGATCCGGACGATTGTTGAAAAGTCACTGCTTTGTTTCCCCCGTGAGTCTTGAATGCCGATTTCGACCTTGACCGCCTTGGGAAGCTGCTGTTCCGTTTGAGAATCCCAAGAGTTCCGCCAGTTTGTTCCATCGTAGTAAGCGACGACCAGACGGGTAATATGCACTCCTAGTTCTTCAGTCTGGTCAGCGGTCGTAAAATCGAAATCAGGATTGACATCCTCCTGCCGCATCAACGCCTGGTCAGACTCCGACAGCCAATACCCTACTTCTCTCAAATCCTGCTCTTCCTCTTCAGCCAAGGGGGCGACAAAGAAAACCCTGTCCTGGTTTCCGCTGAAATAATTGTCCCGTCCGGGGACACTCGCCGCCGACGCGATCTCCCGTTCAATGACGCCAAAGATCACGCGGACCTGCTGGTACAGCTCGGACCGGATTTCCCCCTTGGAATAAGCGCCCGAAGCGCTTCTGAAAAGCGTGTATGTGCTCGTGAGAATAATGACCAAAATCGTCATGGCGATAAGAAGTTCTAATAGCGTAAAAGCGGAGAATGGAGAATGGAGAATGGAAGATGGGAAAGGCAAGGTTGTAAATCCATTTTCCATTTTCCATTTTCCATTTTCTGTATTTGGACTCACCGGGCCACCATTGTCACGAAACTATCCTTTTTTTCCTGTCCCCCTTGGTTCCATGTCACCATCACAATGGCCTTGCGCAGTCCGGAAGGATCCACGACCCCCTCCGGCGCCACTTCTTCTAATGAAATCGCCCATTTAAAATTCCCTTGCGCCCCTTCCATGACATCAATTTCTTCGTACCCAAAAGTTTTGATCTCTTCCAGGCGGCTCTGCGCGACTAAAGTTTCTTCGCTCAAGACACTCGCTTGGCGGCTGGCGCGAAGGCCGACGGGAAATAATAGAATCACTCCCACCAAACCCAGAATCAAAATCGCCAATGCGAGAATAACTTCAATGAGAGAGAATCCATTTTCCATTCTCCATTTTCCATTCTCCATCTTTTATTCCCCTCCCACCAACCTCGTCAAACTGAATAACGGCAAGAACATCGAGACGACAATAAAACCAACCATCAATCCCATGGTCACGATGAGAAACGGCTCTAATAAAGCGGTCAATCCGTTGACGGCGACATCCACCTCTTCTTCGTAAGAATCGGCGATCTGCACCAACATTTTGTCAAGTTGTCCCGTCTCTTCCCCGACCGAGACCATTTTCATGACTAACGGCGGAAAGGCGTTCGTTTTTTCCAACGGCCCGGCGACGCTCTCCCCTTCTTTGATGGAATTACGAATGTTCTGGATAGCCCTGGTCATCACCTCGTTCCCAACGACGTTGCGGACCGTATCCAGCGCCCCCAGGATCGGAACGCCGCTGGAGAGAAGCGTTCCCAGGGTTCTTGAAAAACGGGCGACGGCGATCTGGTTGATCAGAACGCCGATGACAGGAAGCTTCAGTTTGATCCTGTCGATATAATACCGGCGCTTGGCCGCCTTGACAAACCAACGGTACAAAACGCCGAAACCGGTCGGCAGGAAGATCAACAAATACCAGAAATTCCGGATGAGGTCGCTGGTTTTGATCAGAATCTGCGTCGGCAGCGGGAGCGCCCCTCCCAGCTCTTCAAACATGGAGGTGAAAGTGGGAACAACAAAAACCATCAGGAGAACAAGGATCACTACGGCGACCCCCATCACAAAAGCGGGGTACATCATGCTGGCGCGCACCTTCTCGATTAACCGTTGTTGTTTTTCCAAGAATTCCGAGAGCCGCTTCAGAATACCGTCCAACATCCCCCCCTGTTCCCCGGCCCGAACCATGTTGACAAACAATTCCGGGAAAGCCCTGGGATAGCGGGAGAGCGCGTTTGAAAAAGTGGCCCCCCCTTCGATCTCATTGCAGACTTCTCCAACCACGTCCTTGAGATATCCTCTCTCAAGTTGATCGTACAAAGTCCGCAGCGCTTTCAGAAGAGGAAGCCCCGCCGAAACCAGCGTCGCCAGCTGGCGGGTAAAATGGACAAGATCTTTTGGTCTGACTCTCTTAGGAAGGAAACGAGATAAGTCCATCGGGGATTTTAAAAAAAGAGCAATAATATCTTACCGTTGGCTCAGCAAAACTTGATCGTCGGCTTGGAAACCGGCGGTTCTGATTTCTTTGACGTCGGCCGCCGAGATGTTGTGTCTGGCTTCAATCACTTCAACATTGCCGACTTCCTGACCTCCCCGCAAAACCTTAAATTTCATTCCCGGTTGAACACCGTCTTTTTGCCCCAGCCCGATGATCACAAAACCATGTTCTTCATTGACCGTCAGAATCTTTCCGTCAGGGACTCCAGAAGTCCGCGAGCTGACCGCCATTCCAGAACTCGGGAACGCTTGACCGGCCCCCACAACGATCGGAGGGAGCTCAATCGTCCCCCCCGCCAGCTGCACCTTCTGAGTTTGGCTTTGGAGTTTCTGGATCGTTTGGTCGGCAGTGACGAGTCTCTGCTCCAACTCTGTTCTTTCCTCTTTAATTCTCCCAAGTTCTTTCTTCAATGAATCAACCCTCTTGCGATCGATAAATTCATCGGAGGACCCCGCAAGCACTTTGCCTTGCAAATGAGCAATCCGCTCTTTCTGATCCCTGATCTGGGCCTGGAAGATCTGTTTTTCTCCTTCAAACGCCGCTATCTTCCCCTGGAGGTCTTCCTGAATCTGGACAGCCGTATTCAACCGCGCCGCTATCTCCAGTTTTGCCTGTTTAAGCCGGCCCATTTCATCGCTTAATTGCGCCATTTTGTCTTTAAACTGGTCGCGTTCTCCTGAAACTTCTGAAAGAGTCCGCTTGAGGAAAGAGTTTTCCAGGGTGAGTGTTCTTTCAAGCTCCTGATAGTTTCTTCTCGCCGCTTCTTTTTCGACGAAAAACCAAAGAGCCGCTGCTGAATTGACTACCGCTATGGCCGAAATGACGAAAATAATTCTTCTCATCTCAAAATCCATCCCCCTTTTTTACCCCCAATTCATTGCCTTGATTATATTTAATTTACACTGATGCGGTGGATTTTGGCAAGAACTTTCTTTTCAACAGGCCGCCGCCATCTTCCAAAATCAAATAGAGGGCGGGGACGAAAAAGAGAGTCAACACTAAGGAGCTGATCATCCCGCCGATCACGGTCACTGCCAGCGGCGACCAGAGGTTGGCCGCTTCACTCTTGTCAAAGGCCATGGGGATTAGCCCTAAAATCGTCGTGCTGCTGGTCATTAAAATAGGACGCAAACGGTCTCTCGCCGCCTGGAGCAATATCCCGGTAGGGGCACATTGCAATGTGCCCCTACCACGCAGCGCGTTCACCCGGTCCACAAAAACAATCGCGTTATTGACCACGATCCCCGCCAGCATGATGCTCCCCATGAGCACCCCAATCCCGATCGGTTTGCCGACAACCGCCAACGCCGCGGCAACTCCGATAGTCCCCATCGGAACCGTGGTCATGATGATGAAGGGCTGGCCGTACGACTCAAAAAGAGACGCCAGCACCAAATAAACCAGGACCAGCGTCACCACAAAAGCGAAGGTCATCTCTTTCTGATTTTTGATCAATTTTTCGTAATTACCGCCAAACTGATAAAAATAATCCTTGGGAAACGAGACGGCCCGAATCCCCTCTCTGATTTTTTCCACCGCCCGGCTCAACGGATAAGAACCGATATTGGCGCTCACCTGAACCATTCTGTTTTTGTTTTTTCTCCAAATCTCGCTCGGCCCCAATTGAAAATCAAACCGGGAAACCTGTTCCAGATAAATTTGGTTCCCCTCGTTCGCGTAAAGGGGCGAGCTCAAGACCAGTTTTCTGAGTTTGTCGAAACTCTTCCGGTCCTCCTCCTGGAGCCGGGCGATCGTCTCGACCTCTTTTCCTTCCGTGTGATACCGGGTCGCTACCAATCCTCTCATCTCAGCGTGCAGTGTTTCAGCGATATCCGCCACCGTTAACCCAAAAAGAGAAGCTCTTTCCTTATCAATGAGCAGTCCCAGCTCCGGTCTTCCCTCCCGCATCCGGATTTTGACGTCCGTCAAGCCGGGGATCTGCTCCATCTGGCGCGCGA
Organism: Candidatus Omnitrophota bacterium; assembly: GCA_016177145.1. Lineage (GTDB taxonomy): Bacteria > Omnitrophota > Gorgyraeia > JACOVV01 > JACOVV01 > JACOVV01. The sequence goes on from JACOVV010000065.1 coordinate 7,434, forward strand.
TGCCGATCGCTAACTCCCTCAGAGCTTCATAATCATGGCCAAAGAGATCGAGAATCACCTCTTTGGTTCCCAATTCTTCCGTCTCTTCAAAATAGATGAACGCCGGCTGAAGCCGGTCGGTCTGAGGGCGAATCTGTTCGATGATTTCCTTTGTTGATTTTGTTCTCCCCGCCGCCGGGTTGAGTTCCACATAGATTTTAGACGACCATTTCTCGATGCGGGCGGAACTCGTTTTGATTTCCGGTATTTCTTTGAGGATCTGCTCCACTTTTGCCACCATCTGGTCGGAAACTTCCAGTTTGGCCCCTGTTGGAAGCTCGATAAAAACGGTGAATTTGTTTTGTTCGGTGGTGCCGATAAATTCCTTATCCCGCGTTTGAAGACTCCAGGCTCCCGCCGCAAAGAAGATGAGAACCGCGATCAGCATCAGATACCGTTTCGCCAGACACCATCCCAACGCTCGTTGATAGTAGTCCTGCAGTTTCGTCAGTGACGCCGCCGAAGCGGTAAACGGGACCCTGGCAGAGACTGATGGAATCAACGTCACCGCCACCAGCAGCGAGAATAAAAGACTCAGCACGACCGACGCGGCAAAACCTCTGTATAAGAGACTAATCTCAGGGCTGACAAAAACCAGCGGCAGGAAGACAATCACCGTTGTCAGGGTGGACGCCGTAATCGCGAGAAACACTTCCTGCGCTCCCGCGATGGCGCCGTTCAGTTTTTCTTCTCCGGCCGTTCCTTCTATTTTTCTCTTCTTATAGTAGGAAAAAATATTTTCCAGCACAACGATCCCGTTATCCACCAGCATTCCAACGCCCAGCGCCAGCCCGCTCAAAGTCATGACGTTCAGAGTCAGGTTGCCGAAGTACAGCATCGCGAAAGTGGATATGACGGAAACCGGTATGCCGAAAGC
>JACOVV010000066.1 GCA_016177145.1 Candidatus Omnitrophota bacterium
TCGGGATGCGGCAAGACCACTTTGTTGAAGTCCCTGAATCGCCTGCTGGATTTGCAGGAAGGGGTCCGTGTCGAAGGAAAAGTCCTGGTGGACGGCGAAGATATTTACGATCCCAAAACTGATCCCACTCGCCTGCGTAAAAAAATGGGATTATTATCGCAGCGGCCGCAAGTATTGCCCATGACGATTTATGAGAATGTCGTTTACGGTCTTCGAATCCACGGAGAAAAAAACAGAACGAGATTGGATACGGCAGTTGAAAAATATCTGAACGAAGCCCATCTGTGGAAAGAAGTCAAAGATCGTCTGCACACTTCCGCCTCGCGGCTCTCTATCGGCCAGCAGCAACGGCTCTGTTTGGCGCGGGGATTGGCGGTCGAGCCGGAGATTATCTTAGGGGATGAACCGACTTCGGCGCTGGATCCCATTTCCGCCGAGCAGATCGAGCAGCGGTTCCTGGCGCTCAAAGATCAATACACCATTATCCTGGTGACTCACGTTTTACGGCAGGCCAAACGGCTCGCCGATTATGTGATTTTCCTCTATTTAGGACATCTGATCGAACACGGCCCCGCGGATCAGGTTTTAAACCATCCGCGATACGCGAAGACAAAAGCTTATGTGGAAGGGAAATTTATCGAGGAACCGGCGATAGACCGCGAACTCAATTTAGTCGGGGTCAAGTCGCGTTCGGTGAATTGCGTTCATCAAATCCTGACAGCCATGTCTACAGGGCAGGTGCTCAAGGTGCTGGTGGGGGAGAAAGGTGAGGTCGAAAACATCATCCAGTCGCCGGAACTGCAGAATCACAATATCCTTGAGATGAGGCAGCTGGATCAATCCTCCTGGGAAATCCTCATTCAGAAGCATGCGGAGAGTTATACCATATGAGGATTTGGGGCTTGGCAGCCGAGTAAAATGACAATCCGCGCAAATTTTAATGCCGATTTGTGCATGAAATTATGATGTGTTGATTTTGATTAAATAATATGGTATATTTGTTACGTAATAAAAGGAGTGTTCAACATGGTCAAAACTAAAGCGGTTACCTTTAATATGCCGGTGGAATTGCATTGGCAATTAAGGGTTTTGGTAGGGCCTAAGAAGATGAGCCGTTTTGTCTGCGATGCCGTGAAAGAGAGAATCTCCGATCAAAAGAAGCGGTTAAGGGACGCTTATTTGGCGGCTCGCCAAGACAGCCGACGGGAAAAAGCGATTGACGAGTGGAAGATCACGGAAGGGGAAAACTGGCAATGACCGCCGCTTTTCCCAAAAGGGGAGAAGTTTATTGGGTGAAGCTGGATCCTGCCATCGGGAGTGAAACCAAGAAGACAAGACCCGCTCTCATTGTTTCCAATGATATTGGCAATGAAGTCTCGACGCGGGTCATTGTGGCTCCTCTGACAAGTCAAGTCGAAAAAATCTATCCTTTTGAAACAGCCGTTAAGATGGGTTCTATCAGGAATAAAGTGATGTTAGACCAGACCCGTGTCATAGATAAGAGGAGATTGGGAAATCGAATCACGCAATTGACCGACTTGGAAATGGCGCAAGTCAATCACGCGCTGAAGCTGGTGTTAGGGTTGGATTGAGCCGCGTAGACTCCTACTGTTATGAATCCCCATGTTCTCTTCTGTGATTTGGGCAACGTCATCCTGCCGTTCGACTTCGAGCCGGCGATGAAAAAACTGGCGGCGCTGGCGGGGCAGAGCGTCAGCCAGGTGAGCGGCATTTTCTTCCGGCCGGGGTTCCAAGATCAGTATGAGAGAGGAAAAATCAGCTCTCAGGAATTCTTGAACTCGGTTCGCAAGGGACTCGGGCTTGAAAATAGGGGTCAGACCCCTATTTCAGACGCGGAGCTGGCGTTGCTCTGGAATGATATCTTTACCGAAAACCGGCCGATGGTCGAGTGGCTGGAGTCGGTGATTGGGAAGTTCCCGGTCTGGCTATTGTCCAACACCAACGAACTTCACTGGAAGTTTATCTGGGAGCGATATCCGATTGTCCGGAAACTGGACGGCTGGATTCTCTCCCACGAGATCGGCTACCGCAAACCGGACCCGCAATTCTTTCGCGTGGCGCTGGAAAAATCAGGCGCTTTGCCTGAACAGACTTTCTTCGTGGATGATACCGAAATCCACGTTAAGGCGGCCCGATCGATCGGCATCCAAGCGGAAGTATTTGAGGGAGCCCCACCGTTGACCAAGGTATTAAAGGAGTTAGGATATCCGATTTAATCAAGATTTTTATTGCAACGTTTACTCTCTCTGTTGTACAATAAAAAACCTTAAGTTGTGGTAATCTCACGGCCTTAATATCGTATAACCAACGTCATAAAAGGAATCATTGAAGGGAAGGAGACTGTGTTGTGGCTAAGGTAAACGAAATCAGCATCAAAATCGGCGGAGAAGCGGGGCAGGGGGTGGAGTCGAGCGGCGCTGGTTTTAGCCGGGCGCTGGCCAGAGGTGGGCTCTATGTTTTTGGGATGTCGGACTATATGTCCCGAATCCGCGGCGGGTACAACTATTTCCAGATTCGAGTCAGTCCAAAGCCGGTTTATGCTCAAACAGACTTGGTTGATTTCGTGATGGCGTTTAACGCACAGTCGGTGATGGAACACTTGAATGAAATAGTCCCCGGCGGCGGCGTGATTTATGACGAAGCCATTCAGGTAGACCCGGCTCCTTTTCAGGCGAAACAAATAAAGCTTCTTCCGCTCCCCTTAGTTGAGATTGCCAAGAAACATGGCGGGGATGAGATCATGGCAAACACCGCCTCCATCGGTGCCGTCTGCGGAATGGTCGGCTATCCTTTCCAATATATCTCGGATATTATTACCCAAAATTTCAAGCGAAAAGGGGATGTAGTTGTCCAGAGTAACATCGCTATCGCCAAGGAGGCCTACGATCTGGCGAAAGAAAAGTACGCTAGGGATTGCAATTATCGTCTGGAACCGATCGCGGGGGCTTCGAAACGGATGATGCCGCACGGCAACCAAGCGATTGTTTTTGGCGCGATCGCGGCCGGGTGTAAATTTATTTCGGCTTACCCGATGACGCCGGCGACGAGCGTTTTTGAATTTTTAAACGCGGTGGGGAACCAATTTGGTGTTCTCACCAAGCAGACTGAAGATGAAGTGGCGGCGATTTTAATGGCGTTGGGAGCGGCCCACACCGGAGTGCGGGCGATGACCGCGACCTCCGGCGGCGGGTTCTCGCTGATGGTGGAGGCGCTGGGAATGGCGGGGATCACGGAAACGCCGCTGGTCGTCGTCGAAGCCCAGAGAGTAGGTCCTTCCACCGGACTTCCCACCCGGACCGAACAAGGAGATCTTCTCTTCGGTCTTTACGCTTCTCAAGGTGATTTTCCTCGAATTATTTTAACTCCCGGAACGTTGGAAGAATGTTTCGATTGCGGCGCCAGAGCGTTCAATCTGGCGGAGAAATACCAATTGCCGGTCATTATCTTTACCGACCTCTATCAATCTAGTAACATCCGCACGATTGATCTGAATGCTTTTGACGTGAAAGGGTTCAGAGTTGACCGTGGTAAATTCTTGACCGACGCAGATCTGGACAAACTCAACGGCGATGAATACAAACGGCATATCCTGACTGCCGATGGAATTTCTCCGCGGGCGGTGCCGGGACACCCTAAAGCGGTTTTCATGACGACCAGTGACGAACATTACGAAAACGGTCACATTACGGAAGAGGCCTCCGTTCGAATCCAGCAGATGGAAAAACGGATGAAGAAATTGGAAGCGGCCAAGAAAGATCTTCAGCCGCCGAAACTTTTCGGGCCGGCAAAGGCGGATATCACGTACTTCTGTTGGGGTTCTACTTATGGTTCCTTGAGGGAAGCGGTGGAACGGATCAACGAAAGCAAGAAAATGACGGCGAATCTGTATCACATTGTGGATATGTGGCCGTTCCCATCGGAAAAAGTGGCACAGATTGTGGATGGCGCTAAGACGACGATTGTCCTGGATGGGAACTATACGGGCAACCTCTACCAACTGATACGGGGGTATGCCGGAAGAACTCCTAAACATTCCATTCGCCGGTACGACGGACGTCCATTCTCTCCGGAGTATATTCTGGCGAAAACCAAAAAACTAATTCCTGGTTTCCCTCTTTCGGTGGAAACTGTTGCCTGTGATGCGAAAGCGGAGGTTCTGACCCATGTCTGAAACAGCGGTAATGCCGGTGACGATGCAGGATTACGCGAAGGGGGCGGAGCGGCCGACCTGGTGCCCCGGATGCGGTGATTTCTCGATTTTGGGAGCGGTCAAGATGGCGCTGGTGCAGTTAAAACTGCCCCCGCACGAAGTATTGATGGTTTCCGGGATTGGCTGTGGGAGCAAACTTCCTCATTATCTGCGGATCAATGAATACGACAGTCTCCACGGACGGGCTCTGCCGGTAGCCACCGGAGCCAAACTGGCCAATCACGCGCTTAAAGTGATCGCGGTAAGCGGCGACGGCGATGGACTTGGAATCGGCGGTAATCATCTTATTCATTCAATGCGCCGCAATCCCGATATTACCCATGTCATTGAAAATAACCAGACGTACGGATTAACTAAGGGGCAGTATTCTCCGACGAGTGATTGGGGATACATCACGACGACTTCTCCTGAAGGGTGTATTGAATTGGCAGTCAACACAGTGGCGGTGGGGCTGGCGATGGGGGCGAGTTTTGTCGCCCGGACCAGCGCCGGTGACGTCAAACACATGACCTGGACTTTGGCGGAGGCGATTAAACACCACGGGTATTCGATTGTGGATGTCCTGCAGCCGTGCGTTACTTTTAACAAAGTCAATACCTACGAATGGTACAAGGCGAGAATCTACAAGGTGAATGACGATCCGTCCTATGATCCGTCCAACCGCGATCAGGTGTGGCAGAAGGCCAAAGAGTGGGGAGAAAAAATTCCGATCGGAGTCATTTATCAGGAAAAGGGACGTCCTACCTATGAGGACCAAGTGACTGTTCTGAAGAAAGGTCCTCTCGCCAAACAGCCGTTGACCAGTCCGGAACTGGTGAACGCGCTTGAGAAACTCAAAGAGAAATTTGTTTAGTGCCCCAGACACTGCGGAAGAAAAAAGGATTGATTCTGGTTCATACCGGCGAGGGAAAGGGAAAAACCACCGCGGCGTTAGGGCTGGCTTTCCGTGCGCTGGGGTGCGGATGGAAGGTCTTGATTATTCAGTTTATCAAAGGAGATTGGAAATACGGCGAACTGGACGCCGCCAAGAAATTTGAAGGGCAACTCGAAATCCACCAAATGGGAGAAGGATTTACCTGGGTGGTTAAGAGTGACGAACGACAGAAGGAACTGGCGCGCAACGCCTGGGAGTTTGGCAAGAAAGCGATGATGGAGGGGCAATACCCGCTGGTCATTTTCGATGAGATTAATTACGTTTTAGATTATCAGTTCCTGCCGCTGGATGAAGTCATTGAAGCGCTCAAGAACAAACCTGAAAATGTTCACGTGGTATTAACCGGCCGGAACGCCAAGCCGGAGATCATCGAGATCGCCGATTTGGTGACGGAGATGAAAAAAATCAAACATCCGTTCGATGAGGGGATTGTCGCGCAGAGAGGGATTGAGTTTTGAATCAATTTGCTTACGCAATAGAAGAATTGCAGCAAAAAGCAAAAGAAATCCGCCGTGACATCGTTAAGATGCTGGGTATCGCTGGTTCCGGGCATCCAGGAGGATCGCTCTCGGTGACGGACATCTTAACCGTCCTCTATTTTCATGTCATGAAACACGACCCCAAAAATCCGAAATGGACTGACCGCGACCGGCTGATTTTAAGTAAAGGGCACGCGGCGCCGGCGCTTTACGCGGCGCTGGCTCACGCCGGATATTTTGATCATGAACTGTTATGGACGCTCCGTCAGATGGGAAGCCCTCTGCAGGGGCACCCGGATATGCGAAAGCTTCCCGGTATTGAAGCGTCAACCGGTTCCCTCGGGCAGGGGCTGTCGATTGGTATTGGCATTGCCTTGAGCGGAAGAATCGACAAAAAAGATTTCAGGACTTATGTCGTGATGAGTGATGGTGAAATGAACGAGGGGCAAACCTGGGAAGCGGCGGCCTTTGCCAGTCACAACAAGATTGACAACTTAACGATGGTTTTGGACTATAACAAGTTTCAATTGGACGGCGCGGTCAAGGATATCCTTTGGATGGAACCGCTGGCTGAAAAATGGCGTTCTTTCGGCTGGGATGTCCAGGAGATTGACGGACACGATGTCACAGAACTCCAAAGGGCCCTTCAGAAAGCAAAAACCGTTACCGGAAAACCGACCGCCATCGTCGCCGACACGATTAAAGGAAAAGGAGTTTCCTTTATGGAGAACAATAATAATTTCCACGGTGTGGCGCCGACGGCGGAAGAGACTGAGCGGGCATTGAAGGAATTAACGTAAGATAAATCCCCTCACCCGTTCCCTCTCCCCATAGGGGAGAGGGGCAGGGTGAGGGGGATACGCATGGGAGATTATGGAGAAAAAGTTAGGGTTAGCGACGCGGGACGCGTATGGCAAGGCATTAGTGGAGATTGGCAAAAGTAACCCAGATGTCGTTGTCCTCGACGCTGATTTGTCAAAATCGACCAAAACGGAGGCCTTCGGCAAGGAATTCCCTTCGCGATTCTTTAATTGCGGCATCGCCGAAGCCAATATGGTGGGGATCGCCGCGGGGCTGGCCAGTCAGGGAAAAATTCCGTTTCTCTCAAGCTTTGCCTGTTTTCTTGTGAATAAAGGATTTGAACAATTCAGAATGGCCGTCGCTTTTCCTGAGTTGAACGTGAAAGTGGTCACTTCACACGGCGGGATCAGCGTTGGCGAAGATGGCGCCTCCCAGCAGAGTATCGAAGATGTCGCGTTGATGGCGACGCTGCCTGGGTTTAAAGTCATTGTTCCCAGCGATGAATACTGTACTCGCGCCATCGTCATGGAATCGGTCGGGATCAAAGATCCTGTGTACATCCGCACAGGAAGACCCAAAGCCCCTATTGTGCACAGCCCGCGGACTGTTTTTAAAATCGGTAAAGGAGTTTTGATTCGGGAAGGAAAAGATGTCGCCATTTTTGCGAATGGGCTTTTGGTATGGGAAGCGCTTCAGGCGGCCGAGACATTGGCTTCGCAAGGCGTCTCGGCTTGTGTCGTTGATGCGCATACGGTCAAACCACTGGATGAAGAGCTAATTGTCTCTTTAGCCGCTAAAACAAGGGCCGTCGTCACTGCTGAAGAACATCAATCATGGGGAGGACTTGGAAGCGCCGTATCGCGTCTTCTTTCTGAGCGCCGTCCGGTACCGGTGAGTTGCGTGGCAATTCAGGACACTTATGCGGAATCGGGGAAACCGGACGAACTGATTGAGAAATACGGACTCACATCAGCCCATATTGTCAAAGCCGCGCAACAGGTGATTCGAAGGAAAATAGCCGGTGCGGAAAAACATTCTTGCGCGAGTTGACCCGTTTTTTATCGCGGCGTTGGTTTTAGCGGGTTTCTTTCTTCTCAAGAATTTAGGAAATATTTATCTGTGGGAAGATGAAGCCGAAACAGCTCTCCTGGCTCGTTCCGTCCTCAATTCTGGTTATCCAAAAGGATTTGACGGCGTCAATCTGTTAAAACCGACGTTGGGGATGGGTTCTGAATACTGGATTTATCATCCATGGGGGGCCTTTTATATCCTGGCTCTCTTCTTTTGGCTCTTTGGCGAGAGCACCTTCGTCAGCCGTCTCCCTTTTGTCCTCTTTGGATTGGGAGCGCTTGCGCTGACCTATCGACTGGCGCGGCGGCTGTATCCAGAGAAAGGAATCGCGAGGATCGCGTTAGCGCTCCTGGTTTTCTCTGTTCCTTTTCTGATTAATATGCGCCAGTGCCGCTACTACGCCCCAACCCTCTTTTTCTCTCTCTGGTCAATGCTGGCCTTTGTAAGATTTACGAGAAAAAAACGATTTTCATCGTGGGAACTGTTAGGTTCATGGGGCCTGCTGTTTTTTACCAATAACGGCATCTGGATCCCCACCATCGTCACGCAGATCGCCTATCTGGGATTCGTTCTAAAGGAGCGAAGAACCATTCAGAGGTTTCTCGGCGTGTTATTGGTGAATTTACTGCTGGCGGTTCCCTGGTTTTTTCTCGCGCGTACCTTTACCTTGGGGGCAGAGATCGATTGGGAACATACGCGCAAAAATTTAGAGTTCTACCTGCGGGTAACGAACAAGTATATTGTCCCTCTGGAATTTTGGATTCTCTTTCTTGGACTCTTGTGGGGCATTGGGAAGAAAATTCCGGTCGGGAAAGTTTTAGGCGGCCGTTCGTCCCTCCTTTTATGGTTATGGGCAGCAGTGACCTTGATGTTTCTGCTCTTTGTAGAGCAACGTCATTTTCGTTATCTGATCTCGGTGCTCCCGGTATTTTTTATCCTGGAGTCAGTGTTGCTATTCCATTTGTTGCGTTCTCAATGGCGGTGGATTGGGTGGACGATCCTGACATTGCTTCTCTTCACCAATGTCTTGAACAGTCCTCACCGCGCCCATTCTCCCCTGTCGAATTTTCTCTACGAGATCACGCATGATTATGACGGTCCCAACGAAGGGATCGTTTTGTATCTGAGGAAGCACGCAAAGCCGACGGACACGGTCAAATTGAAATATGAGGATACGCCGGTGATGTTCTATACGGGACTCAAGGTGGATAATCGTTGGTATCTGGAAGAGGAAACTTATCCGGAATGGATTATTCCGCGTCGTCCCTGGGCGGAGGATGGGTTCTGGGAAAGCCGGTATCACGCGAATATCCAAAAGCGTTATGAGAGGATCGAGCTTGATTATCCCGACATTCAATGGGAGAATCGTGAAGATCCTGGTGCCCATCAATTCAGGACGGTCCGGGACGTTCCAAAGATCATTATTTACCGGCGTCATGACAGGAGCTAGAACAAAATGAATCCACTGCGTTTGTTTTCAGTTGTCATTCCAGCTTTTAATGAGGAAAACGTCATCGGGAATACTTTGACTTGCGTTGAGAACTACCTCAGCGCGCGGAAAATTCCACACGAAACGATCGTGATTAACAACGGCAGTATCGACCGGACAAGACAGATCGTCATTGACTGGGCTAAGCTGGGGCATTCCGTCCGGATGCTGGAGAACGTTCAGAACCGCGGTAAAGGATACGCTGTCCATCAAGGGATTTTAGCCAGCCGGGGAGACTGGGTGTTATTTATGGATGCCGATAACGCGGCCCCCATTGAGGAAATGGAGAAGGTGTGGCCTTTGATGGACGGCCAATGGGATGTCCTGGTGGGATCGCGGCGGGTCCCTGGAGCCGTTTTCGTCAAGAGACAACCGTGGTTGAGGGAAATGGTGGGTATTGCTTTTTCGCGGCTGGCTAATTTCCTTGTCTGCCCGGGGATACCGGATTTTACCTGCGGGTTTAAATGTTTGCGAAGAGAGGCTGCTCTGGATCTTTTCAAACGCCAAACGGTCGAAGACTGGACGTTTGATATCGAGATCCTTCTCATGGCGAGGAAAAGAGGGTACAAAATTGCCCAATTCCCAGTGACCTGGACCGATGCTGCGAAGACCAATCTGAAGATGTTTAAAGACACATGGGTCTGTTTGAGAGGATTATTGGCGATTTGGTGGAATCTGGTGAATGGGAAATATCGTAATTCATAGAAGGTTATGTTACAATAGAGATAGGAGACGGGTTTTTGATTTTAAACCTATCTTATTATAATAAAAGATGTTACACTAGGGGTGACTCAAGATGATTTCACTGACAACGGCAGCCGTTAAAGAAATCCAGCGGCTTTTGACCGAACAAAATAACCCTAACCTGATACTTCGTGTTGGAGTCAAAGGAGGGGGTTGTTCAGGGTTGACCTATGCCATGGGTTTTGATGATTCCCAAAAGAAAGAGCTGGACCAGGTTTTTGAGCAAGACGGGGTTAAGGTGTTATGTGATCCTAAGAGTCTGCTGTATCTGGATGGCATGACCATCGATTTCAAGAACGACCTTACCGACGGAGGTTTTAGGTTTATCAATCCCAATGCTAAAGGAAGCTGCGGTTGCGGGACGTCGTTTTCGGTATGAAAAAGGAGGCGATCGTGGTTAATCTTGTCAAAGTGTGTAAAACGAGTGAAATCCCGCAAGGAGAAGGGCGCGCGTTTGAAGCGGGGGAGAATTCAGTGGCGGTTTTTAATGTCAACGGTCAATTCTGCGCGATCGACAATATTTGTCCTCATCGAGGAGGGCCGCTGGGAGAAGGCGCGCTCGATGGCGCGGTGGTCACTTGCCCCTGGCATGGCTGGCAGTTTGACGTTACGACTGGAAGTTCACCGGTGAATCCATCGGCTCGCGTCAAAAAATTCGAGGTTAAACTTGAAGGAGACGAGGTCTGCATACAGAAGACGTGAAATTAAAGTCAAAAATAAAAAGTCAAAAGTCAAAACGACAGATCCTCACCCTTGGGCATAGTCCGGATCCGGACGATGCCTTCCTGTTTTACGGGATGACTTCCGGCAAGATTGACACTGAAGGCCTTTCTTTTCAGCATGTCTTAGAAGACATCGAAACGCTCAATCAGAGGGCCCTGCGGGATGAGATGGACATTACCGCTGTCTCGGTGTACACCTATGCCCACATCAGTAACCGATACGCGCTTCTCCCTTATGGGGCCAGCGTCGGTGAAAAATACGGGCCGGTTTTGGTCTCCACAAAACCCTTCTCCATAGAACAACTGCGTTCTGCAAAGATTGCTTCTCCAGGGCCGAAAACGACCGCCCAGCTGGTTCTGATGCTTTATTTACAACCTGCCCAGGTTGTTTTCGCTCCTTTCGATCAAATTATGGGATTGGTTCTTTCCGGAAAAGTAGATGCCGGAATTCTTATTCATGAAGGTCAACTGACCTATGCTCAACAGGGCCTAGAGAAAATCGTTGATCTGGGCCAGTGGTGGTATGAGAAAACAAAACTGCCTCTCCCACTGGGGGTTAATGTCATCAGTAAACGTCTTCCCTTAGCGACACAGAAATTGGCGGCAAAATTATTGGGAAGGAGTCTCATGTCGGCGTTGCAGAATCGTGAGGAAGCCATTGAGTACGCCATGCGGTTCGGCCGCGGATTAAAGAAAGATCTCACCGATCGGTTTGTCGGGATGTATGTGAACAAATACGCGCAGGATTTGGGAGAAAAGGGGCGGGCGGCAATTGAATTGCTCTTCGCGGAAGGGAAAAAATTGAAGATGATTCCCAATGCCGCGAAAGTGGGAATCATCTATGAAGCAAGCTAAACTCATTATTGCTGACAGCGAGAAGGATGCCAACCTCTATTACGCGACGCAGTTTCTAGCGCCGGATTCCTTTATCTTTGTCCAGGTCGACGGGAAGAAAATTCTCCTCATGAGCGATCTGGAGCGGGATCGCGCTAAGAGCCAGGCCAAGGTCAATGAAGTTTTATCATTGTCACAATGGATAAAGAAGGCCGCCCAGAGAGCGCCCCGTGGCAGCAGTTTCCTGGCGGCAGTGGATTTATTGCTCAAAGAATATGGGGTTACTTCCATTCAGGTTCCCAGCAATTTCCCGCTGATGCACGGAGATGAACTAAGGCAATGTGGTTACGAAGTCCAGGCCCAAAACGATCCTTTCTTTGAAGAGAGAACGATCAAATCGGAAGAAGAAATTCAAAAGATTACCCAGACGCAGCGAAGCACCGAACAAGCGTTGGAAGCGGCCATCCAGATAATCGCCTCCAGTGAGATCAAAGATAATTTTTTATACGCTCACGGCCAGCCGCTGACCTCCGAATTAATCAAGAAAGTGCTCAACGTCTCTCTGATGGGGTTTGAATGCGTCGCCCAGCACACGATTGTCGCGGGAGGGAAGGACGCGGTGGATCCGCACAACGAAGGAAGCGGGCATCTTCGGGCTCATGAACCGGTTGTCATCGACGTATTCCCCCAGTCGGCCAAGACAAGGTATTTCGCCGATATGACTCGCACCGTCGTGCGCGGCAACCCGTCCGATAAGGTGAAAAAAATGTACCAGGCGGTGCGGGAAGGGCAAGAGATCGCTTTTCTCCGGATCAAGGATGGTGTTGACGGACAAGCCATCCACGAGGAGATCATGAATTATTTCGGATCAATCGGATTTGATACCGGCGAAAAAGATGGGCGGATGCAGGGGTTTTTTCATGGGACAGGCCATGGGGTGGGGCTGGAAATTCACGAGCCGCCTCGAATTGGCCAGTCGAGTTGGATTCTCAAAACGGGAATGGTCGTGACAGTAGAACCCGGTCTTTATTACCTTGACGCTGGAGGAGTACGCTTGGAAGATATGGTTGTTGTGACTTCCACTGGAGTAAAAAACTTGACGCAGGCGCCTAAGGTTCTCGAGGTATGAAATATTTTGCCATCCCGAAACCTGCGTAGACGTAAACAAAAGTCCAAACAGGGAGGCGGTAGCGTATCTGAGGAGTGAACATCACTAAAAACAGAAGCATGTAGAGAACGGGCACTAGAAGAACCAGCCGAGAACGGTCCTGCCGTAACGCCTCAAGAATTCCCACGCCGAAGAAGAAAAGAACGGCTCCATAGACAACGACATTGAGCATCTGCACGAACAAGTAGGTGTCCCATCCGGAAGGTTGATTGAGGAATTTTTTCAAGAAGAAATTCTTAACCATCACCTGATTGGCGTTTAAGAAGAATTGAAGAGGCCGCTTGATTAATTGCTTTGAGAAATCAATGGGATATTTGAGGATGCACTGAAAAGTGTAACGCGCCAACATTTTGTCTCCCTCTGACTGATTGATCTGTATGGAGCCAAAGACAAAAAAAATCCAGAACAAAGGAAATGAGACTAATAAAAAAGCCCCTGTGAGAAAAGATCTCCCGGCGATGATAAGATAAATGCTGATTAAGAATAAACAAGTGAATACGCCTTCTTCTAAAAGAAAGCAGGAATGAGAAATTTCGTGCCATGAAAATACCGATAACAAGGAAGCGATCCTTGCAGGGGTCTCGCCAAAAAGAGATTTAGTCAGGGCGTAGGCGCAGAAAACGACGCTAACGCTTGCCAACAGGTTTGTCAGGAGGAGGGGCCAGGGG
>JACOVV010000067.1 GCA_016177145.1 Candidatus Omnitrophota bacterium
ACGGGCGGAGTGGTCGTGACCGATGGAGCCCAACGGGCGCGTCAGTTTGGCATCGAAAGAGGAATTTCTGAGCAGGATCTTATTTTAGTTCAGACGCCGGATCAGTTGCGCGAAATAAACGTTGAGAATCAGGTGAACGCGGGGAAGGTCGTCATTCTTGATGTTGTTTTGTTAAGAGCCGCCGGGTTGTTCCAGCCAGACTCCATTCACGCTCTTGAAACGCCGGTGACCACAGAGCGCCAAATGCCCCTGTCAGTGATTGAACGGTATGCACAAAATGTTATCAGAACCGGAACTCCTTCCTTTGTGGTACTGCCGTTAACTTCTTCACTGCCGTCGTTGCCGTCCAATGCTGTTGATCTTCGTTCAGCATCTGCGGATGAAGTCATTACGGTAGCCGCCAACAAAAGCGCGGGCAAACTTTTTCTCATTTCCCAGGAACAATTGGGCCAAATTCACCAGACGTTTGCTCCAATTCGAGATGGAGGGGTCTTACAACAGCTCCCTGTTGTTGCTAGACAAGGCCGAGTCATTGACTCTATAACGTCTTCAACACAACAGGGGCCTAGTTTATCGGCAGTTCCCACATTGGATGTAGATTTGGATTCGCAATTGCTGTCACAGTCAGAACTGCTGGGCGAAGCGGCAGAGGCGTTTGGCGTGGAACTTCCTGAAAATTTAAATATCAATCAAGTTCGTACCCGTTCAGTGGTGGATTTGATCAACGATTTATTCCATCGTCAGAACAAAGCAAAGACGTTCAGTCCAGAAGAACAAGGGATCTTCACTTATCGTAAAACTCTCTTAGAACAAATCATCCAGAGTTTTAACGGTCCGCAGAGGATTGGCGTAATCATTGAGCTGGCTCGTCGAGCGAGTATTGATCCGGGGCTGGCGCTGCGATTGATGGATGATTCGCTTGACTCGAATCAAGCCAATGCCATCATCGAAAAATATGATACTGCCGCACAGGCAGAACAACTAAAGAGCATCTTCGGAGAAGAAGCAGAACGATTATCTTTATCCAGATCTGGAAGACAGCTCAATGCTTCAAAGTTAAATATTGGCACCTTTAAATTAGGATTGAGTGAGGTTGAAGAAACTGGTGTTGTGACAGAGATGATGCAGCAGTGGCTGCGGTTTATTGACTGGAGATTATCGGCTGAAGAAGCGTCGCAGGTGTATCACGCTTACGAAATTCTGGCCCAACAGGGAGCGAGTTCTCAAATACCGATAGAGGCGGTGATTCATATCTTGAGTGTTTTGTCGCAGTACCGCCAGATGAGCCAAGAAGAAAAAGAAGCTTCCACGCAATGGAAACCACAGAGATTCCTCATCCGGGAGTTAGTGGCGCAATGGAGCGGATTCGGCGTCAATAGAGGCATGATACGAACACTGGCAAACCAACTCGGACAGGGAGATTTTGTTGGCAGATGGGAAGCTAAGAATGAGAGCGAATCTCTACCCGTGTTGCGAAAACCTCATGTGGTTCATTTCTTCAATTTACGCAACGATATCCTGAACCGGAACAACATCTCTGCGGAGGAACTGGCGGGACGCTTAACAAAGGCGTACGAGTTAGTGCAAACCGGAAGAATCCGGCAGGTCACACACGGTATCCTTAATCCTTACCATGTCCAATTTGAAGCAGTTGACCCTGCAGAGGAAGAAACTGCTCGGATATTGAACGAATTCGTAGATGCCGCCAATTTTGCCCTTTCGGAATCGGATTCTAATATTCGCAGGTTTTATGCCTATCAGGTTCAGTATTTCCTGGAGTTGTTAAGTAACACTCCTGGACAGGGTCGTGTCGCGCGGCAGATCGGTATGGGAAAGGGAAAGAGCACAACGGTAATTATCCTTCAGATGATGGCGGGTCTGATTCGGGGTCATCAGAGAGTTTTGATTTCTCTGACCGACGAAACTAAAGTTAACGAATTCTATAGTGAAAAAATTCAGAAAACAATGGATCGTCTGGGGTGGATTCACGCTCGAATTACAGAAAAAGACCGGCGATTCCTTCATGGACGCAGCGCATCGCAGGAAGCCGGCCGATTGAGCGAATGGGCAGAGAAAGACATTTTGATTGCGGACGCCCCTACCCTTGGATTTAGCGGCGATGCCACGAGACGTCCCAAGGGACGAGCAGGGCAAACGGCTGAATCGGCTCTCTATCAGATATTTATCGGCAGTCAGGGCTACAGTGTCTATTTGATTGATGATGAGTTTCACACCAAGATCAATGGGGCCTATATTGAACCGTGGAATGAGAAAAACGAAACCAGGCCGGACAAAGAATTCATTGACGCCGGATTGTTCTTGAAGGATTTTTACTATGAAAATCTGGATCGCTTGACGGCGTTGGCGTACCTTCGTTCCGAAATCAAAAAACTAAAAAAAGCGGGGCGCGATGATATCTCAGAGCAAGATATAGAGCGGGTCGCCGTCATAGAAGAAATCACCGAGCTATATCAAGAAATGGCAGACGTCCTCGGACGTAAGAATGATGAGTCTTTTCTTGACGCAGTCAGACAGTACGGTGAAGAACAACGGGAATATTTCCGTGATCCGGGTGAAAAAATCGGTTTTGTCCGACTGAACGATCTTGTCATAAAGGAAAACGAAAAGGGTAATCCGATCGCTCCCGTTTTTCATAAGGCCTTCTTTATCATTTTGGCTTCGTATATGAACCGGCATGGTTATAAGAATGTGACAGCGGAAGAATTAATCAAACGTCAGTCCGGCCGGAGTGAACTTATTTACATCCGCGCCGCGGCCAAACAATTGGCCGTTTTCCAGGGGAAGCAGATCGGAGACGATTATTCCATTTCTATTGACGCGAACGCTCAACAGAAAGAAGGGGGAACCGCTTACATAGTTGTTCCGCATGAGTTCGGAATCCAAACCGACCGCCGGTTCTCCAATTCGATGGAGGCGGTCATCATGCATATCTTTGGCATGCTCAGTTACCACGGCAAGATCGGCATCAACGGCGAAGAAATGAAAGTCAATCCAACCCGTGACAAAGACAACCTCTTTAGCGTGGGAAATATCCGTGTCAATCCACTCTCCACACGGTTTGACTACCTGGAACTGTTGGCGGATATTTTCGCCAACGGAGGCGAAGGAATCGTGATGACCGGTACGCTGCCGGTGGGAGCGGCGAAATTATTAGGAATGCAAGTAGACGTTGGAGAGTTGTTGGAATTAATGGCGAAATACTTCGGTTATGTCCCGATGGAATTCGCGGAAGCAATCGCGGATTTCCTGTGGAAGACGTACCGTGTTCGTAACGAAAATGGCGGGCAAGTGACGGCGGAGGATTACTATAAGAAAGTTGATCTTGACCCTTCGGCAGAAGAAGCGGTCCTGGAAGACAACGATATTCACGCTATTCGTGGTCTGGATGGGATGTTGGAGGAAATTAAAGCCGACGGCCGGAGCCGGTTTATTCTCCCCTCGGCGCGCGCGGTGAATAAACAGAAACTAATTCAACAAACACGCGATTATTTGCGTCAGACCAATTCTCAGGCAGAAACGGACAAAGCGTTAGACTTTATCTACCTAAGTGATGACGGCATTTGGAGGTTTGAACGGTGGAACGACCAGACCCAGAGTTTTGAAGCTGCTGTCGAAATGCAGACAGATTCTACCAAAGATGAGGACGGACAGTTTAAGGTGGTAGGTATTAAGGATTTCTTCGCCTTGAGAGGTGAGGCCGCAATTTTGAAACAGGGCGAGGCTCCCGTAACTATCCGTGGCGCAGTCGCGATAGGGAATGCCGGAACCACTTTTGGTTTTGATTCCAAATTGAACGAAGCGACTTACAACGGAAAGCGCAGGCAAGATTTATTAGAGGAGTATGATAAAACAGTGCGACAGGTGCTTCAAAGCGGGTTAATCGCTTATCACCTTGCTGATGAACAGACACTTCTCAGTGAAATTCTACAAAACCTCGCTCGCAGAAGAGAAGTGATTTTAGACAAAGATACCGGTGTCGGCACTTACAACGAGGGATTGCTCTTTATAATTACTGCGGAGAAGAGCATCACCCTGCGTCAGGCGTTTTACCGTTTCTCTGGAAACCAATACCGGCATGAAAGAAGCGCTAACCTGCAATTGGCGGAGATGACGATTCGTCTTTTCCCGGTGCGATTGATGCAGAAAATCGCAGAGCAAATTGATTCCCTGGAATTGACTCCAGAACAGGCAGAGGAACTTTATTCGTCAATGATGGAAATGCTGGTTCAGTACACGGAAGTCACCGGAATTGACGACGACAACTCCGGTGAAACCGGTGAGTTCACCGAAAATTACCTCTTAAAGCGGGCGCGGGATATCCAGAAATTCCTGAGAGCGCTGATCAGCCCGCGCGGCTCTGTGGAATATCAGGAGGTCATTGACGAAAATCCAGGATTGAAGAAGATCATCAACCGTTTCCAGGATAAAGCGCTGGCCCCCTATGGCGAGAGGACGATTGACGGCCGGACGTTCCGCTCCCTGTTTGAAGAGCCGATTGAGGCGGGGAATCGCCTCCTGGAACCGTCGTACCAATTGCCGCAGTGGCAGGAAGAAAAAGAAGGGCTGAGTTTTGAGGAGACCTCGCCGCTCAACGCCAGTGACATGGCTGACGTGATGGACCGGATCCCGCGGACCTTCCGGCGGGATGAACTCCCCGCGCGGGCCGAGACCGGCGCTTCGACCTTCGCCAACTTCCAGCAGAGCGTGAATAATTTTGAAGCGGCGGCGGACGCCGTCGAACTGGACGCGGCGGATGAAGCGACAAGAGACGATTTCAGGAACTGGATGATGGAACAACAGTTCATGAGTCGGGACGGCGAGGAAGTCTATCTGCCGGGGCGGGCGGTGATTGATTTCTTGAAGCGGCTGGTTAATGCCGACACTGAAACCCAGCGCAAACTCTCCAGGCGCTACGGCGGGGTGATTGTCATTCCTATCGGCGGCGACAAGAAAGAGCGGCTCATCGCGGCGATCGAAATTCTGAAACAATTAGTCGCGGAAGGAAAGATCAATCTCTTGACTTATCCGGAAATCAACGTGGCGGCCGACGCCGGGCGGGCGTATACCGCGCAACTGGAGGACGAAACCTTACAAATCAGCGACACCGAGATGCGGGAAATCCAGAAGCAAGCCCGCAAGACTGTTTACCGCCGCTGGCAGTTCAAGGTTCGCGGCGAGATGACGCCGGATCAGAGAACTCAATATGCCAGAGAGATCGAGCTTGAAGAACAGCATCTCATTCGTCAGGCAGTGATGCAAAAGATGGGATACCGGCCGTTTAGCCCCATGGATCATCTGGGACGCGCCGCCGGCGGCGCCAACGACGTGGTCTCGGTCGCGGTG
Source organism: Candidatus Omnitrophota bacterium (assembly GCA_016177145.1). Taxonomy (GTDB): domain Bacteria; phylum Omnitrophota; class Gorgyraeia; order JACOVV01; family JACOVV01; genus JACOVV01. The sequence goes on from JACOVV010000067.1 coordinate 5,365, forward strand.
CGCGGGACCGGGCGGTTATTTACTCTTCCATTCGCCTGGCGCCAGCATAACCGCAATCAGAGCCAAACGCTTGCTCCCGACAGATTGGCTCTTGCCCAGACGATCCGCGCCTTTGACCGCCGGGCCAAACGAGGAGAAAAAATCACGCTCGGAGAAGTGGAGCGGTTAATCAGCGACGAACTCTTCGCCGATAACCGGGACTCGATCATTCTGTTTATATTAGGCCACCTGATTCCAGAAGGAGTCACGCAAGTGGAGCTCCAGAAGATGCGCCAGGCGCAGACGGAGCTGCCGATAGATTACTCGGTTGGCGGGTTGTATGGCTGGGTGACCCAGCCGTATGCCCGCGCCTCCGCCGCCAAGCAGGAAGCCGAATGGCCGAAGAACCGCGCTGTTTCCGGGAAAGTTCTCAACGCGGCGATAGATATCGGCGGATCAATCGGAATCGGCTTAGGGGGAGTGGTTCTCCTGGGAGCCCTTGGAATGAGCGGCACATGGATTATACCGGCGGTTCTGTTAGGGGTAAACATAGGGGCGCCGCTCTTGCGGAAAGTGACCGGCCTTGAAAAAGGAAACATCAAGGATCCCAAACAATTCCTCAACAGCGCCAAACCGTTCCTCTATACTATTCCGGCGCAGCTGCTTCTTTCACTAGCCGGAATCCCGTTGCCGGTGACGGAGACCGGCTGGCGGCTCTTCTTCTACTTAAGCCAGATGATCGGCCTGGGCAAAACCGTCACCGATACCGCCGTCGCCGGGACCAGAAAACTGGCTAACAGAACAACCCACAGCGATTCAATTGAAGGGAAGTGGATCGCGGCTGCCGGCGCTCTTCAGGAAATTCGCAAAGAGAAGAAGAGAAGCCCTAATCTCAATGAGATTGTCGATCTGGTTCATCGGCATGGAGTCACCGCGCGCCAAATCGTTGCGCTGCTGGGGGCCGATCCGGCAGACGCTATTGAAGAGGATACAGAACTCAAAGCTTATTCTTTGGGGGAACCGCTGCAGGAAACGACCAAGAGCTTGCTGAATTTACCGGACAGCCAGAGCATTGACATGACTCAATTCGGCATCGCCGAACTCAACGCGATGACAGAGGCGATTGCCTGGATCGAGGAACAGAAAGAGCAGGGGAAAACGCTGACGCCGGCGTTGATCTATGAAGCAATGAGCCGTTTTAGAGCGCCGATGGTCGTTTTTAATCTGTTCGGGATTGAAGAAGGGGGCCGGTTAGTGAACCGCAGGACCGGCGAGCTGATCACCGATCCGGAGGCGAAGACCAACGATGAAATCACGACCGAACTGAATCTCGCGATGGAACGGCTCCGGTTGCTGGAAGAGACCGTCCCTGAGCTTTATCGAGAGCTCTATTACCAAACCTCCGTGGACGATTTAATCCGTTACTTCGGCAGCGGCGGCGCGGAAGAGTTTATCCGGAATATCGCCCGACTGACAACAGAAGAGTTTTTGGCCGAGGAACTGAAACAATTCGCCGATTATCTGGGAGCCAACAGCGCGCTTGCGGAAACGGAACGGCGGCCGCTGAGTTACGACTTCTTCTTTGATTTTCTCACCGGCGGAAGAGATACCGGCGCGCAAGACCGGCTGGCGTTGCTGGACGCCGAGGCGGCAAGCCATTATGAATCTCTTCTTAAACTGGGCGCGCGGCTGGCAACCTTGTCGGGGGTCGCCGGAGATCAGATCGAATCGTTGTTCAACGCCAGAATGGCGGCGATCTATCACGCCCAGCGGCTGGTCGAGGCGGGGAAGGGAAAAGAAGCGGCTGGGATTTATAAAACTCTCTACGGACAAAATCATTACGACGGGTATGCGCTCAACGCCTGGGCGGATCTGTTGATGACCCAGGGTGAATTCGCGGAAGCGGCAAGGCGCTACGGCGAAGCGGCCTCGGCCGAAGAACGGAACCTGTCACAGGCCAATGCCGCCGATACCCGGCAGGAGTTGACAAAACTGTATCAAAATTTGAACAGCGCCGCCTCCGAAGAAGAAAGAAGTAAAGTTCAGGAGCAGATCAAAGCGCGGCAGGGAGCGCTCCAGCAGATGGAGTACCGTCGGAGAATTCAGGGTCGCTATTTTGTACAGCAGGCGGTCGCTCTGACCAGCGCCGGTGATTTCACGTCCGCGATGCTGGTTCTGGAC
>JACOVV010000064.1 GCA_016177145.1 Candidatus Omnitrophota bacterium
ACAAAGAACAGTACATAGTGACAGTTGGTTCTTATCTAACATAAATAGATCACGCAGGGGACACTATTTAAAAACCCGAGGATTTTGGGATGATCGACACCCACTGCCATCTTCATTTCTCCGAATACGACCAGGATCGTGAAACGGTTTTTCAAAGAAGCTGGAACAGCGGAATTAAGACGCTGATTTTAGTGGGCTGCGATGCCGAAGACTCCGGTCAGGCAATGAAGCTGGCCCAAAACTTCGATGGGGCTTTCTTTAGCGCCGGTTTTCATCCTCACGAAGCGGCCCGGTGGGATCTTGACAAGAAACAGAAGCTGGAAGAACTTTCGCTTCATCCAAAATGTGTCGCTATCGGAGAAGTGGGACTGGATTATTACCGCAATCTCTCTCCGAAGGAAGACCAGCAAAAAGTTTTTATTGAGATGTTGAACTTGGCGAAGAGCCGTCAGCTTCCGCTGATCATTCATTGCCGCCAGGCGGGGGATGAGATGGTCTCGTTGTTGAAAGAACAGGGGCCTTTCCCGTCCTCAGGGGTGATGCACTGTTTCTCAGGAGATTCAAAGTACCTGAAGGACTGTTTGAAATTGGGATTTTATATTTCATTCGCGGGAAATCTCACTTTTCCCAACGCCCAAGAATTGCGCGACCGCGCGGCGGAAGTCCCGATGGAACGTCTGCTGGCAGAGACCGATTGTCCTTATCTGACGCCGGTCCCTTTTCGGGGGAAGCGGAATGAACCGGGGTTTTTGTCGCATACCGTCAGAAAACTAGCTGAAATCCGAAATCTTCCATTTGAAGAAATGAGCGATGGCATCTCTCAAAACGCGCGCCGTCTTTTTAAGTTGGGTCACCATGCGGGAAATTGATTTTGCTCGTCCAAAGCGATGGATATGGGACAGGCGTCTCTATCTTGCCATGGCGTTGCTCACGGTGATCATGCGATGGCCGTTTTCATCATCTCCCCAGCCTGCTGAAACAGAGTCGGTCCATCTGACGCAGGTTTATGAACAGCTGAATGAATCCTTTAAAGAACAGTTAAAAAAACCTGAAAACTTGGTATTGCTGACCGGCGCAACACTTTTGATGTTCGGAGCGCTGGCGGTGGGACTTCTTCTTTTTTTTACCTGGGGGGTAGGGTTTTTAAAAAAACGGATTCCGGAACCATCGCCAGTGCCCTGGGAGCTATGGGATTTGGTCCGTGTGCTGATACTTTCTTTTTTTTGGGGACAGCTTTCTTTTATCGGAGGGTTAGCCGTTTTGCGGCTGGCGAAAATGGGGCCGCTCGATCAACACTTTTTGATGCTGGCAGGGACACTCTGGTTCGATTTGGTCGTTTTCATTTGTATTCTTTATGTCGTCCTTCGCCGGTCAAAGGGGACCGTGGAACATCTGGGTTTAAATAAAAGGTCTCTCTTGACGAACATCAAGGTTGGAATCTTGGGATATCTTTCAAGCCTGCCCATTCTATTGATCACTTTACTTCTTGTTCTGGGGGCGGCTCATCTGTTGAAATATGAACCGCCCCCGCAGCCGGTTCAGGAGATTTTTTTAACGGAAAAAAATGGCCGTGTTGTTCTTTTTGGGATTGTCCTAGTATCGGTTCTGGGGCCCTTCTTTGAGGAGCTTTTTTTTCGCGGATTACTCTACAATGCCCTGAGGAAGAGAATGGGATCCATGACAGCCCTATGGCTCAATAGTTCTTTGTTCGCAGCCGTACACGCGAATCTGTTTGGATTTTTGCCAATACTCGTTTTAGGCGCTTTGCTGACGCTTTTGTATCAAAAAACCGGTTCGCTGGCCGCTCCCATCACGGTTCATGTGCTCCACAATTCGTTAATGGTCGGTTTTCTCTTTTTAATAAAACAGGTAGGGGGGTTATGACAAACCAGGCGGTGTACTATCAAACAGTTAGCTGGAATAACGGAAAAGTGCGGCTCATTGATCAGACTTTCTTGCCTGCGAAGCTAGTCTACATTGATTGTGATACGGTAGAGTCGCTATGGGAGGCGATACGATCCCTCAGGGTTAGAGGCGCTCCCGCGATTGGTATCGCGGCGGCGCTGGGCGTGGCGATGACCGCGGTCCAATCCGTGACGACGGAACGGGAAGCGTTCCATCAGGAAGTGTTAGGGGCCGTCGAATACCTTAGAACGGCGCGGCCGACGGCGGTGAACCTTTTCTGGGCGACGGAGAAGATGAAAAAAAAGCTGCAGGCGCTTGCGAAAGAACCGATTGGAGAAGTAAGACAAAAGTTACTCCAAGAAGCTCAGGAGATTTTGGAAGAAGATCGCCGGACATGCCGTAAAATAGCCGAATTCGGAGCCCGATTAGTGCCTCCAGGGGCGAGGATTATGACGCACTGTAACGCTGGAGGATTAGCGACCGCTGAATACGGCACTGCGCTGGGGATTATCTTCCGCGCGCATGAGTTGGGAAAGGTAAAGGAAGTCTTTGTCGGTGAAACTCGTCCACTGCTCCAGGGGGCCCGCCTGACGTCCTGGGAACTCAAACAGGCCGGTGTGGCGGTGACTCTGGTGTGTGATACAATGGCGGGTTCCGTGTTGAAACAGAAGGGAATTGATTTTGTGGTCGTAGGCGCCGATCGGATCGCCGTCAATGGTGACACGGCGAATAAAATTGGCACCTACAATCTGGCTGTTTTGGCCCAATATCACAAAATACCCTTCTATGTCGCCGCTCCCTGGTCTACCATTGACTTATCGATCGCGGACGGAACCCAGATCCCGATCGAGGAGCGGGCCCCAAAGGAAATCACCCTCTGGGGCGGAAAACAATGGGCCCCCGATGGAATTGGAGTTTGGAATCCGGCTTTTGACGTGACCCCTGCTGAGTTGATCACGGCTTTTGTGACGGAAAAAGGGATCTTGCGGCCGCCATTTAAATAAACCGAATGAAATATTTTTCTCGGAATCGTAGGGGCGGGCCCCCGCGCCCGCCCGAATTGGATTTAATCATTCGCCCCTATGAGGGCAACCACAGGGGGTTGCCCCTACGTTATTTTTCGGTCTCATATGAATGAATTCGCATTGATCCAAAAATTAGCGCGTGTTACTAAGACAGATCCATCGGTCATCGTCGGGATCGGTGATGATACGGCGGTTCTGAGATATAAGAGAGACCGTTATCTTCTTTTTACCACTGACATGATTGTGGAGAGAACGCACTTCGTTCTGGAAAGTAGGGGCACATTGCAATGTGCCCCTACGCCTTATCAGATCGGTTGGAAGGCGATGGCGGTCAATTTGAGCGATATCGCGTCGATGGGGGGATTGCCAAAATGGGCGGTGGTGTCTCTGGGGG
>JACOVV010000062.1 GCA_016177145.1 Candidatus Omnitrophota bacterium
CGTATCCTTCCCGCCGCATCGTTTCGATCAAAATCGCCAGATGCAGTTCTCCTCTTCCTGAAACGACATATTCGTTGGAATCGCTTGAGCGTTCCACCCGAAGACTGATGTTGGTTTGAATTTCCTTAAATAATCTCTCTCCCAACTGCCGTGACGTGCAAAATTTCCCTTCCCTGCCGGCCAGCGGACTTGAATTGGGTCCGATACAAACCTTCATCGTCGGTTCTTGGATATGAATGAGAGGCAGCGCCTCGGGTGACTGGGGCGACGTCAGCGTTTGCCCGATTGCCAGTTTATCAATACCGGCAATCGCGATGATATCCCCGTTTTCAGCCGTCTCTATTTCCTCGCGGGCAAGCCCGCGGCTGGTGTAAAGTTTTTCCACTTTGTAAGTCCCGACGATCCCATCCGGCGTCACCAGAGAAATCATCTCACCCAGCGAGAGTTTTCCACGGCGGACTCTCCCGATACCGAGCATCCCGACGTAATCGTTGTACTCCAGATTAGTGATCTGCATCTGAAAAGGTTGGGCGATATTGGAAACAGCCGTCGGCACCTGCTCCAAGATCATCTCAAACAACGGGTCTAAATTAGCCTGGATTTGAGTAAGATCTCCCTGAGGGATCTGACGGAACGCCTTCGCTTCCCGCCCGACGCAGTAGAGGATGTGAAAATCGAGATAAGAAGGGTCCGGCGCCAGTTGCAAAAAGAGCTCTTCAGTTTCGCGCAAGGTTTCAAGAGGGCGGGCGTCTTTTTTATCAATTTTATTGATCACCAGAATAATCTTTAGTTTGGCTTCGATCGCTTTCTTTAAAACAAACCGGGTCTGCGGCAAGGGCCCCTCGGCCGCATCCACAATGAGCAAAGCCCCATCCGCCATGGAGAGAACTCGTTCGACTTCACCGCCAAAATCGGCATGCCCCGGGGTATCAATGATGTTAATTTTAATCCCTTTATAAAAAACCGCCGTGTTCTTAGCGAGAATGGTAATCCCTTTCTCCCGCTCAAGTTCATTGGAGTCCATAATGCAAATATCCTGCATCTCCTTCTGGTTGTCCCGGAAGGTGTGGGTCTGCTTCAGCATTCCATCGACCAGGGTCGTTTTTCCATGGTCAACGTGCGCGATAATCGCGATATTGCGGATATCCATATTTTTCAATCCCCTTGACCTTTCTTAAGAAACTTTGCTAATCTAATGGAGCTCGCTTTCAAGACCCCAGGAGGTTATTATGAAAATTTTTCTGTTCATTCGGACGTTCCTCTTATTCATGACTCCCCTATTGCTTTTGGGTTGCGTCACAAGCAATGTTCAACAAAAGAACACCCTGCTGGTGGAACAACTCAACCAGCTTTCCCTCAAAGTCCATTCCCTGGAACAACAGAATCAAGGATTAGAACAAAAAAATCTTGAGAATGATCGGGTAATCGCGCAAATCGAAGATGAACTCGCCGACCTCAAGGTTAAGCAAGAAGCTCAAACTAAGCTGGTCCTTGACCAATTGGCGAAAGCCAAACCGGCTGAAATCGCCGTCAAACTCACGAATAAAAACATTCAAAAAGCTCTCCAAACCGCGGGATACGACGTGGGGCCGGTCGACGGCAAAATCGGCGTTAAGACCCGTGAAGCGATCACCGCTTTCCAGCGAACCAACAATCTTAATCCTGACGGCATTGTCGGCGGAACCACTTGGGAGAAACTGCAAACTCACTTAACGAAGGCAGAAGAATAGCCATCCGTTTTTTTCACCACTCGATCTTGACGATTTGATAACGAGAGATACCGGAGGGAGTTTTGACCTCGATCTTTTCGTTTAAACCATGTCCCAGAATCGCCTTTCCAACAGGTGAAGAAATGGAGAGTTTACCGTTATTGGGTTCGGCCTCATCCATGCCGACTAGCTGGTAATGAACCTGATTCTTTGCCCCTTCTTCCAGCAAGGACACCTTGGCGCCAAAGTAGGCCTTGCTTTTATCGATCCGTGAAGTATCCACGACCTGGACCTGACTCAACCGAAACTCCAAATCCGCGATTCTCCCTTCCAGCAGTCCCAGTCGTTCCCGGGCGGCGTGATACTCCGCGTTCTCCGAAAGATCTCCCATCTCCCGGGCCCTTCCGATCGCTTCAGACAGAGGCCTCCGCTGTTTCTTGAGATCCTCTAATTCCTTCACGAGTTTCTCGTAACCTTCATGAGTAATCAGCCGTCGTTGCATAAGGGAGTATATTGTAGCATGTTCGAAAAATTTTACAACCCTTCCGTGTGATATAATCATCGCGTGATCCTGTTGCTGGTGTTGTTACTCTTTTGTTTTCCTTGCTTTTCAGAAGAAGGATCACCGGATTCTTCTTTGTTGATCGTCCATGTGCCGGCGGTGGATTTGCGCCGAGAGCCTGTCCCCGCAAAAAAGAATGATTTCAGCCATGATCCGCTCCAAGAAACCCAGCTTTTTTACGGAGAGAAGGTCAAGGTTTTAGAACAAAAAAATGGCTGGAGCCGCGTGGAAGCGCTGGAACAATTAGAGTGGACTCACCATGAAAAATGGGAAGGATATCCCGGGTGGGTCCGCTCGGATCATTTGACAGTAACCCCGCCATCGGGATGGGAACCGGATCAGGTTATCACAGCCCCAACAGCAGAAATCCGTGAAAAACCGGAAGAAGACGCGCCCGTTTTATTAAGGTTGTTTCTTGGCGCCAGGATTGTAGGGGCGCAATTAATTGCGCCCCTA
>JACOVV010000078.1 GCA_016177145.1 Candidatus Omnitrophota bacterium
ATGCCGACCGGATCGCGGCCATGCGGCCCGACGGGCGGTATATCACGCCCAGCGAGATCATCGCCCTCTTGGCGCTGCACCTGGTGGAGGACCGGAAATGGCGGGGGAGTATCGTCAAGACGGTTTCCTGCAGTGTTTTGATCGACCGGATCGCCGGAAAACTGGGGCTAAAGGTATGCGAAACTCCAATCGGGTTCAAACACATCTGCAAATTAATGCGGGAGGAGGATGTCTTAATCGGCGGTGAAGAGTCGGGCGGAATCGGAGTCAAAAACTATATTCCGGAAAGAGACGGTGTCCTGCTCGCGCTCCTTCTGCTTGAAATGATGGCTGACCGCAATACGGGCATTCTGCAGATCATGGATCAAATGGAAAAACGGTACGGACGTTTTCATTATCTCAGGGAAGACATCCATTTCGAGGGAGGGACCCAAAGAAAAAATGAAATTTTGGAGACCCTGAAAAACTCTCCGCCTAACAATTTATTGGGAAAAAAGATAACCCAGACCAAAACGTTCGATGGAGTCAAATTTATTTGTGAAGACGACAGCTGGCTTCTTCTGCGTTTTTCTGGAACCGAGTCACTGCTTCGAGTCTACGCGGAGTCCGACTCTTTAAAGTTCGCGAGAGAGTTAATCGGATATGGCAGAAAACTTGTTAATTCGTAACTTCTGTATCATCGCCCATATTGACCACGGGAAATCAACTCTAGCCGACCGCATCCTGCAGATGACGGGGGCCATTAGCGAGCGCGAATCGCGGGAACAGCTTTTAGACGACATGGACCTGGAGCGGGAACGGGGTATCACGATCAAAGCCAGCGCCGTCTGTTTGAAATACAAGTCGTCATCCGGGAAAGAGTATCAATTGAATCTCATCGACACGCCGGGCCACGTTGATTTTTCTTATGAAGTTTCGAAAGCGCTGGCGGCCTGTGAAGGAGCTCTCTTGGTTGTGGATGCCGCCCAAGGAGTAGAAGCTCAGACGATGGCCAATTTTTTTCTGGCCTTGGAGCAGGGTCTTGTCATGATTCCGGTGGTCAACAAAATGGATCTCCCGAATGCGCAACCGGAGAAAACCGCTTCGCAATTGGAGGATATTTTTGGTTTTTCCAGAAATGAAATTCTATTTGCCAGCGCCAAGGAGGGGACCGGTATTCACGAGATACTGGAGCGGGTGATTACTCAGATTCCCTCTCCCAGGGGGAACGAGAAAGACCCGGTGCAAGCGCTGGTTTTTGATTCCTCTTTCGATATCTACAAGGGAGTGATGGTCTATTTGCGTCTCTTCAATGGGACCTTGACGCCAAAGAAAAAAATAAAGTTCCTCGGCACGGGAAAAATCTATGAGATCCTGGAATTGGGCGTTTTCACGCCTCATGCCAAGCCGGTGGATCAATTGACGACCGGGGCGGTGGGTTTCATGGCCTGCAATATTCGGGACGCCAAAGAAGTGCGTATCGGAGACACGGTGACTTTGGCGGACCAACCGGCCCAGGTTCCTTTGCCCGGCTACAAACCGGCGCAGCCGATGGTTTTCTGCGGTATTTATCCAATCAGCAATAAAGATTACACGGCGCTTCGGGTCGCTCTCGATAAATTAAGTTTAAACGACGCCTCTTTCGTTTACGAACCTGAAAATTCCGCTTCGTTTGGTTTCGGTTTCCGGTGCGGTTTCCTTGGATTGCTTCACATGGAGATCATCCAAGAGCGGCTGGAACGTGAGTACGGATTAGAATTGATCCTGACGACCCCCAGCGTTATCTACCGGGTGCTGACTTCCGCCGGAGAAACGGTCCATATTGATAACCCGACGCAGCTGCCGCCGGCGCAGAACATCCAGGAAATCGCCGAGCCGTTCATCACGGCTTCTTTGATTGTTCCTGTTGACGCGATTGGCCCCATGATGGAATTAGCCATTTCACGAAGAGGAATGTATAAAAGCACGGAATATCTGGGGATTGAAAGGGCGAGGTTGGTTTTTGAGCTGCCCCTGTCGGAGATTCTGGTGGATTTTTATGATAAGATCAAGTCCACGACAAAAGGGTATGGTTCCATGAATTATGAATTCAAGGGATACCTGCCGGGAGATCTGGTTCGCTTGGACATTTTAGTCAATGGCGAGCGGTGCGACGCTCTCTCTTGCATCGTGCCGAAAGAGAAAGCCTATTTTCGCGGGAGGGCGTTTGTTGAAAAACTAAAAGAACTCATCCCCAGACAATTAGTGGAAGTTATTTTACAAGCGGCTGTGGGGAATCACGTGATATCCAGGGAGACTATTTCGCCGCTTAAAAAGAATGTCACGGGCAAATGCTACGGGGGCGATATCACCCGCAAACGCAAACTGTGGGAGAAACAAAAAGAAGGAAAAAAACGGATGAAACAGTTCAGCAAAGTTGAAATTCCACAAGAGGCGTTTTTCGCCGTTCTGAAAATACAGGAATAAACATTTCGATGCCGCAAAAAAAACAGTCCCTTTTATGGGAATACGCAGAAAGCTTTATCATCGCGATAGCGCTGGCGCTGGTCGTCAGGACATTTATCATACAGCCGTTTAAAATTCCGTCCGGTTCTATGCGTCCGACTCTCATGGAAGGGGACCGGATTTTAGTGAATAAATATGTCTATCGTTTTCAGGGACCCACGCCGGGCGATATCATCGTGTTTAAGTCGCCGGAGACGCCCAAAAAGGATTTCATCAAACGTCTTGTAGGCGTGGGCGGCGACTCTATTGAAATCCGTGAAGGGAAAATTTTTGCCAATCACCGGATGCTTTCGGAGCCGCCTGTTTTTAGAGAAAATTTTTACTACAACCGAGGCGAGTACGGCGCGGAGGGAGCGTCCACCGCAGTTCCTGACGGACATTATTTTGTCCTAGGCGACAACAGCGGTTCCAGCCATGACAGCAGGTTTTGGGGGTTTGTCCCCAAGGAAAACCTCATTGGAAGGGCGTTTTTCATCTTCTGGCCGCCGCATCGGATGAGGGTGTTAAAGTGAATTGGGCCAATCGCGTGACTCTGCTGCGGATCCTTTTGATCCCATTCTTCGTGGGGGCGCTGATCTATGGACATCTTGACAGGGCAGTCTGGGTTTTTGCTCTGGCGGTGGTTACCGACGCGGTGGATGGCTATATCGCGAGAGTTCATTCCCAAATGACGACCCTTGGAAGTTTCTTAGACCCGTTGGCTGACAAACTCCTTTTGACCACGGCTTTTATCAGTTTGGCCGCGATCGGCAACCTTCCTGTCCGTTTGCCGCCATGGATTCCTTTAATCGTGATCAGCCGCGATATCATCATTATTCTCGGCGCGGCGTTGATTCAGATGAATACGGGCCATTTGGACATTCGTCCCAGCGTTTGGGGAAAACTGACGACCTTTTTGCAAATGGCGACCATCTTAGGAATTCTTGCGGGGTTTCCCGGGATCCGTTTTCTGTGGTGGCTGATGATAGCATTCACCTTGATCTCGGGCTGGAAGTATGTTCAGCAGGGAATGGAGCTGTTGAATCAAAATAACCGATGAAAATCCTCGATCAGCGTTTTGATGATCTGGCGATCGGAGCGGAAGCGTCCTTTGAAGTCGACATCTCGCGAGAGGAAGTCGCGCGCTTCGCCGATCTCAGCGGCGACCGCAATCCTCTTCATGTCAGGGACGGGGTCAGCCACGGAATGCTGTTGGCGTCGTACTTCTCACGGCTTGTGGGGATGTATCTGCCCGGCAGAAGGGCGCTTTACCTGTCTCAGGACCTTCGGTTTATCAAAACGGTAAACGCCGGAGACCGAATTCTAGTGAAAGGGTCCGTGATCGCCAAATCTCAAGCCAGCAGGATCATTACTCTTAAAACCCAGATCTACAACCAGTCGAACGAACTTGTTGTTGATGGAAAAGGGGAGGTTCTCGTGCGCGAAGAAACCGTCACCGAAAAAAAAAGCGATTTCAAGATGTCTAGCAAAATAGATCTCTCGGGGAAAGTGGCGCTCATCACCGGCGCCAGCAGGGGAATCGGGGCGGCGGCGGCCCGGTTGTTGTCTCAGAACGGCGCTCGGGTCGCCGTGAACTATCAGCAGGATGAAGAAGGCGCTAGGGGACTCATCGCTCAGATCGAGGAAAACGGGAAGGAGGGAATCGCCGTCAAAGCGGATGTTTCCAATCCCGGCGCCGTTGAGGAAATGATCCAGCGCATCCAGAAAAAATTTGGAGCGATTGATATTCTGATCAATAACGCGGCACCTTCCTTTAAACCGGTTTCCTTTCAATCATTGACTTGGCAGGAAGTAGAAAAACAATTCAATGTTGTTGTCCGGGGCGCCTTTTTATGCGCCAAGGCGGCGGTTCCTTCGATGATGGAGCGCAAGAACGGGAAAATCATTAACATCGCGTCCACCTACGCTTTTGGAATACCTCCCGCCCAGTTAACCCACTATGTCGTTGGCAAAAGCGCCTTGGCCGGGTTTTCCCGGTCATTGGCGGTAGAATTAGGCCCGATGGGAATCCAGGTGAATTTAGTCGTCCCGGGTATGACGGAGACCGCGCTGATCGATCATGTCCCCAGCCGGTTCCGGGATCTTTACGCGTATCAATCGCCGCTAAGGCGCTTGGCGAAGCCCGAAGACGTCGCTAAGACAATACTGTTTCTTTGTTCGGATTTAGCTGATTTTATTACCGGCGCGGCAATTCCCGTCTGCGGCGGCTACTGGATGGGATGAAAAAGGACGAAATGCGTCAGTTGACTGAAGAAGAGATTCTGAAAGACATCCGCCAAGCCCAGCAAAAAAAAGATCCGGCGGCTATACTTCAATCGAGTCTAGCGCTGGCGGAACATTTTCCCGGGCATTCCAATCGGCTCATCGCCGCTAAGAGCATCAACGGAGCCATTCCAGCGCTGGAAGCGGAATATTCAGAAAGACAAAAGGCCAGGATCGCTTTGATTTTTTCATCGACGGCCGCGTGGCTTAAAGATTATTTAACGGTTGATCTCTGCGGTGAGGGAATCCTTCCCCAGATTTATGTCGCGCCCTACCGGCAGATGGAACAGGAAGTGCTGAACCTTGAGAGTGATTTGTACCGTTTTTCACCGGAGATTATCTTTTTGCACGCGGAACTTTCATCGTTACTGCCGCAAGATTCGCAGTACGATGACCGGGCTATCCGGGCCGTGGTCGATGCGTTAGCTTCTCTGGTTCATTCCCTTCGGAAAAAGACGAAATCTCTTATCATCATAGACAACTTTCCACAGCCGGCGTATCTTCCCGTTCGATCGAACAGGGACTTAAAAGCGAACTCGGTCAAAGAGTGGTTTTTTCAACTAAACAACGCGGTATCCGATTGTTTCCAACGGGACGATTCAATTTTGATCTCGGATTTCGATCATTTGACGGCCGTTCACGGAAAAGAACGCGCCACCGATCCCAAGTGGCTCTACCTGGCTCATCTTGAAATCAGCGAATCCTTTTTGCCGTCGGTCAGCAGAAAATACGCCGGCTATGTAAAGGCGCTTAAAGGAAAAACAAGAAAGTGTCTTGTCCTGGATTTGGACAACACCCTCTGGGGAGGAATCATCGGTGAGGATGGCATGGAAGGAATCCGGCTCAGCCAGACGGGTGAAGGGAGAGAATTCTATGAATTCCAGAAATTCTTGCAGTCCCTGACCCATCGGGGAGTCCTTTTAGCGGTCAACAGCAAAAATAATTATGAAGACGCCGTCAAAATAATCCGGGAGCATCCTTCCATGCTTCTGAAAGAAGCGCATTTCTGTTGTTTGAAAATCAATTGGAAAGACAAATCCTCCAACTTGCTGGAGATCGCTCAGGAACTTAATATCGGCGTAGACGCGATCGTTTTTGTGGATGACGACCCGAGAGAACGGGCGTTGGTCCGTCAATCGTTGCCGCAGGTTCTGGTGCCTGAAATGCCGGCCGATCCCGCGGAATACTGCCGCGTTCTTTCAAGATTGAATGATTTTGAAACACTCAATTTTACCGAGGAAGATTTAAAACGGACGGAGCTTTACCGGCAGCAAAAACAACGTGAACAGCTCCGTGAAAGCTCTTCTTCGCTGGGTGATTATCTCTGGAGCCTGGAGATCTCGGTTGAGGTATTCGAGGCCGGTGGAAAAGAACTGCCTCGTATCGCCCAGTTGATGCAGAAGACTAACCAATTCAACATGACGGCCCGGCGCTTTAGCGTTGCTGAATTGAAAAATCTCGCAGAAACGGGCTGGCGGCTTTTCGCCGTACAAGTGAAAGACCGGTTCGGCGACAATGGGATTTCCGGATCGGCGGTTCTGGAGAAGCAGGGCCGCAGCTGCGTGATCAAGTCATTCTTGATGAGCTGCCGTGTTTTGGGGCGCGGCGTCGAAGATTATTTGATGAATCATCTCTATCAAACGGCCAAGTCGGAAGGGGCCGAGCGTTTGGTGGGCGAACTCATTTTTACCGAAAAGAACCAGCCGGCCAGAGGTTTTTATAGTCAATACGGTTTTACTCTGTTAAAACAGGAGGGGGATAAATCCGAGTGGGTTTATCCGGTGGAGGGGAATCAACCCAAGCCCGTGGCTTGGATTAATGCAGGCCGGCATGCCCGAAAATAATATCCAGGAGAGATTGAACCGGGTTTTCTCAAAAGTCTTTAATTGTTCTCATCCTCAGGAGACGGCCTCACCCGATAATTTACCCGGATGGGATTCCTTGGGGCATCTGCTTCTGGTGAGCGCTCTTGAAGAAGAGTTCAAAACAAAGTTAACCACCGAAGATATCTTTCAAATGGTCAACTTCAGAACCATCCAAGCGGTTTTGGAAGAAAAATTAAATCATGAATCTCCCAAAGATAGTTCTAGTCGGACGTCCGAACGTGGGGAAATCAACTCTCTTTAATCGGATGGTCGGCCGCCGCAAGGCGGTTGTGGATGCCCGCCCAGGAACCACCCGTGATTGGCAAGGGCAGGAAATGCGGTGGAGGCATTGCTCCTTTGTGCTCGTGGATACCGGAGGGGTCCTTCCGGGGGGAGAGGAAAAAATGCAGCGCCGGGTGGCCCAGCAAGTCGATCAAATCTTAGAAGAAGCCATGTTGGTTATTTTTGTCGGGGATTGCCGCGGCGGTCTGACGGCGGTCGATGAAACGATTTTCCAGCATGTCCGGCGGAAAAATCGCCGGATCGTTCTGGCAATTAACAAAGCGGATAATTCGCGTGAAGAACTGGATGTTTCCGATTTCTGCCGGTTAAAGGGGTTTGATTCTTCGAATATTTTTCCCGTTTCGGCTCTGCATGGAAGAGGAATCGCTGACCTTTTAGACTACGTCGCCCGGGAATGTTCCGGCCAACGTCAATCTTTTCCGGAAAAGCAAAAGCAGAAAATCCCGCGGCTTGCCATTGTCGGGAAGCCGAACGTAGGGAAATCAACATTAATAAACCAATTATTAGGGAAAGAAAGAGTCATTGTTGATGAAACTCCGGGGACAACACGGGATTCTATCGAGATTGGTTTTGAAATCAAGGGGCAGCCGTATCTTCTGATCGACACGGCCGGAATCCGGCCCATGGGAAAAATCAAGGAAGTGGTCGAAATTTTCAGCATCGCCAGAACCAAACAAGCGATCCTGCAAAGCGATCTTCTTGTTTTTCTGATTGACAGTTCCCAGGGCGTCGTCAAAGACGACCTGCGCGTTGCCCGGTTAATCAGAGAAGCGGGAAAACCATGCGTGATTGTCCTGAACAAATGGGACCAGGTCAAAGGTGTTTCATTCGCTGAATATGAGAAAAAAATATCCGCTCGGATGTCCGATATCTCGTACGCGCCGGTTTTAAAGATTTCAGCATTGACGGGAATGGGGGTTTCCACGCTCTTTGCCGTCGCCAAAGAGGTCCTTAAGATGACAGAGGAGGAAGTCTCCACTCCAAAATTCAATAAAGCGCTGGAAGAAATTCAAAAAGACATCAGGACTCCGCGCGTCTCATTTCCAAAACCGCTGAAGTTTTATTACGGCTGCCAGGTTAGAAATGACCCTAGGACTTTCCGGGTGGTGGCGAATTTCCCAAACGCGATACCGGGGCACTACAAGCAATGGCTGGTCGAACAACTCAGAAGAAAATTAAGCCTTAATTACCTTCCCATCCGTATACAATGGACTGGAAGAGACAAAAAGGACAACCGATAGGAGAGTATTGTCAATGGAATGGCTGATATTGCTGATGGTCTGCGGGGCGGCTTATTTTTTAGGTTCGCTTCCAACAGCGTACTGGATGGGAAAGTGGAAGAAAGGGATTGATATCCGGGAACATGGGAGCGGGAATGTCGGGGCGACGAACGCGTTCCGCGTCATGGGAAAACTTACCGGGTTAGGAGTCCTTCTCATTGACGTGGCCAAAGGAACATTGTCAGTGACTCTCCTTCCGGCTTTGATGGACCCATTCACCGGGTTAAGGTCCGTATGGATGATCTCTGTGTTGGGGATGCTTGCTATCATCGGCCATATTTGGACCCCTTTTCTGCGCTTTAAAGGGGGAAAGGGGGTAGCGACAAGCTTAGGGGTTTTTCTCTTTTTGGATCCCGTTTCGACCCTGATTGCTTTAGGGGTCTGGATTGTCGTATTTCTTTTATTCCGCTACGTGTCAGTCAGCTCCATGTCAGCGGCAGTGACTCTCCCCATCGTTATGGTTTTTTTTCTCCGTCCTTTCCCCATAGTCCTTATTGCCTCAATTACTTGTATTATAATATGTTACAGGCATAAGTCTAATCTTCAGAAGCTCCTGCTGGGGACTGAGAAAAAAATCGGCAAAACTCCTTGAAAGTGGAAGAAAGATAAGGTACACTTATCCCGCTTTAGAAGGCATTTTAAAAAGAGGGATAAGATGAGAGAGCTTTCTTTCAGCGCCCTAACATCAGAAGACAGGAAAAGACGGGTTCTGGCATCCTCGGAATCAGTCCAGATG
>JACOVV010000074.1 GCA_016177145.1 Candidatus Omnitrophota bacterium
CCCCCCGGTTGGGGGGGGTGTGGGACTGGGTGTGGGTTAACCAATACAAAAAGGCCCACCTCAAAATGAGGCAGGCCTTTACTTTTAGTAGATTTCGTATATGATTCCGTTTTCATTATCTCTCCTTTGCCCGTCTCTCAGGACCGGCTTAAAAGGGATACGATTTACTTCCCTGGTAGGGGCGTATTGCCATACGCCCCTACGTAGTTAAAGGATACCACCCTGTTGATCCAGTTGTCAAGTTTTACCTCTCCGGCGCACCCTTAACTTCCGCGATCACCCCGCCCCCCCCTACCCATTGCAAGGAGAAGGCAATTTTTATTTTTACTATTCTTTCTGTCTTAAATTCACCACCAGCACAAACTCCCCGCGCGGGGTGTTTTTTTGGAGGTGCGTAATCTGCTGGCTGATTGGTTTTCGCAGGATTTCTTCATGCAGTTTCGTCAGTTCCCGCGCGCAGACGATCGGGATGTCTCCCCAGAGTTCCAGCATCGCCTGCAGGGTTTTCAAAACGCGGTGCGGGGATTCGTAGAAAATAAGGGTTCGTGGTTCGTTTTTCAATTCCTCAAGTTTTCTTCGCATCGCAGCCGATTTCTGCGGGAGAAATCCTTCAAAGCAAAAACGATCCGTCGGCATCCCTGAAACAATCAATGCGGTGATGATCGCCGATGGGCCTGGGATTGGAACTACTGGAATTTCGTTCTGGATCGCTTCCCGAATCAAAACAAACCCTGGATCCGAAATGCCGGGTGTTCCCGCATCGGAAACTAGTCCGACCGTCTTCCCTTCCTGAAGCTGGCGAACCAAAGCTGGAACTTTCAATCGTTCGTTGTGTTCAAAAAGACTTGTCAGCGGTCTTTGAATCTGGTAATGCGATAACAGTTTTTGAGTATGCCGTGTGTCTTCACAAGCAATCAAATCAACTTGCTTGAGTGTCTCAAGGGCACGAAGCGTGATATCCTTGAGATTGCCGATGGGGGTGGCGATGACGAAAAGAGTGCCAGACACGGATCACCCACTATCATTTCTGCTAGCCACATACCACCCCTCGACTTGTTCCAGTGGAACTGTCGCATATAATTCCTCAAGCCAACGGAGTCGCTGTTCAATTGTAGTCTTGCGAAATATCTCCCGATAATTCTTTGTCTCACTCCGGCTATATTGATTATCACGTTCTACTAATTGTTTTAATTCTTTATCCGAAGGAATACGAAGATATCTAGCCATTATTTCTATTCCACCGTCACGCTTTTAGCGAGATTGCGCGGCTGGTCCACGTCGAGGCCGCGGTGGACGGCGACATGGTAAGCGAATAATTGAAGCGCCACGGCGACAATAATGGGGCTGACAAACTCGTGGGCCTCCGGGAGGTAGACTCCGTCCTGGATCAGGCCGCGGATTTCTGAATCCCCTTGGGTCGCGATCGCGATGATCTTCCCGCCGCGCGCGTGGACTTCTTGAAGATTGGAAAACATTTTTTCATAAACGCTGGACTTGGTGACAATGCAGAGGACCGGCATTTTGTCGTCAATCAAAGCGATATGCCCGTGCTTCATCTCTCCGGCCGGATATCCCTCGGCGTGAATATAGGAAATCTCTTTCAATTTCAACGCTCCTTCTAACGCGCTCGGGTAATTGACGTGCCGCCCCAAATAAAGAAACCTGTCGAACTGGGCGTAGCGGCCAGCTAATTCCTGGATGTTGGAAGATTGCGCCAATACTTTCTCGATCTGTTCGGGGAGCTGTTTGAAATGCCCCAGCAGGCGCTCGTTCTCATCAGCCGGAGCCGTTTTACGCAGCCCTCCCAGGTAGAGAGACAAAAGAAAGAGAACAGCTAGTTGAGACGTGTACGCCTTGGTGGAAGCGACCGCGATCTCCGGACCGGCGTGGGTATAGAGAGTCGCGTCCACTTCCCGTGTGATGGAACTTCCGACCACATTGCAAATCGAAATGACCGTGGCCCCTTGTTTCTTGGCGTGACGGACACTCGCTAAGGTATCAGCCGTCTCCCCCGACTGTGAGACCGCGATCACCAGCGTCTCCGGCGTGATCGCCGGCGAACTGTACCGAAACTCGCTCGACATCTCCACTTCGACCGGGACCTGTATGAATTTTTCCAGAAGATATTCCCCGATTAAACCGGCGTGATAGGCGGTGCCACATCCCAGCAAAATCACCCTGTTTATTTTCTTAGGATCGCTTAACCCGGCGCGAAGCACCTCCAACTCCTGGAACATAACCTTCCCCTGCTGGATTCTCCCGGCCGCTGTCTGTTTCAACGACCGCGGCTGTTCCATGATCTCTTTAATCATGAAATGAGGGTATCCCTCTTTCTCAGCCTGAGAGATATCCCAATCCACCTGGATGGACTCCCGCTGGATCAGTTTCCCCTCGATCGTCAGGATCCGGACACTGCCGACTCCAATATCCACCATCTCACCATCTTCCAGATAGACAATCTCACGGGTCTGTTTGAGAAGAGCGGGAACGTCGCTGGCGACCAGAAATTCATTCTTCCCAAGCCCCAGGACCAGCGGGCTCCCTTTGCGCGCCGCGACCAGCCGGTTCGGTTCCTTGGCGCTGACGACCGCGATCGCGTAACTGCCGTGAATTCTCTGCAGCGCCTGTTGGACCGCCTGGAAAAGGTTCCCTTTGTACAAACTTTCGATCAGGTGGGGCAAAACTTCCGTGTCGGTCTCCGAATGGAATTGATGGCCGGCCCCTTCCAAACTTTTTTTGATCTCCCGGAAGTTTTCGATGATCCCGTTATGCACTACCGCGATCTCTGTTTTGCAGTCGGTATGCGGGTGAGCATTCATTTCATTCGGGATACCATGGGTGGCCCACCGTGTGTGCCCGACCCCCACAGTTCCAAAGAGAGGGTCTTTCTGGAGACGATCCACCAACCGTTGCAGTTTCCCGTGCGCCTTCTGGATCGTGAGCCCTTGCCCGTTGAGGAGCGCCAGCCCCGAGGAGTCGTAGCCGCGGTATTCCAGCCGGCGCAATCCCTCCATCAGAACTTCCGCCGCTTCCTGTTTTCCGATATACCCGATGATCCCGCACATCTTTTTCTGCTAGAATCCTTTCTTGATCTCTTCCAGAATTTGCCGGGAAGTCCCTTCATCCCCCAGGACTCCCACCCGGATCCGGATCTCCGTGACTTCATCTCCCAGCCGCCTGACGCGAACTGTCACTTTGGTGTCATCGGCTCGTCTGGCTGAAATCATCGCTTTCGTCTTATCCTTTTGCTTCTTGATGATAAACATCTGCAACTGGTCAACGGCTCTCAGCGTCGCCTGATAGGCCTGATCTACGGTCCCCTTCTCAACGCTCTTTAGTTCTCCCTTAAAATAGGCCACACTACCGGCCCCCGCAGCGGCTCCAACGATCAACGCCGCACAACCGGAACTGATAAGAGACAGAATAAGTATCGCTCTCCGAAGCCACATGACGCCCCCCTCTCTGGTGTTTAGTTGTCTTATCTTATTATACCAGTATACCAGATTTCCTAAAGGGCTTGGTGAAGCTCTCTTTGGGCCCCAGGAGAACCTCTTCTGGTTGCTAATTGCCGGCACCATCCAACCGCCTGAATCGCTCTGGCGATTCTTGATTGGACTTTCTTACAGTTGTTATAAAAAGTCCCTGCTTTCTTCTTGAGTTCTTTCAACTCCAACATGTCGGAATCATGCGAGCGCTGCTGTTCATTCACCCTATCAATTGTGGCAGATGTTAGGGGCATGATGAAGTGGTACCCTTGGGAAGTGTCCTCCTCGGTTTTTTCTGATTCAAACTCCTGGTGAATTGTTTCTAATTGCTCTGCCAGTTCCTGCAGTTCCGGCAGTGTCGCCTTTTCTATCAACTGTTTTATCAAGCGGATACTCCAAAAGAAATACCCGATGTTCGTCTGACTGGAAATAGCAGTGCCTGTCATTATAAATTCGCCTTCCGTTGTGAACTCAACCTCCTCTAAAAAAGGATATTCCTCTGCCCGAACTGGCTCAGAATCAAAAGCAAGGTAGCGATAATTTGAGTCTCCTTTCCATATAAGCCCCAGATTTCGTTCGTGGACACTAATGGGAGTATTGGGATAGGTTAAGCTGTGGGCAATCCGTTGAATCGCTTTCCCCCATTCCCCAGCCCATGCATTGTGAGAATATCTCCTGTTGATCTGAATACCTATCTCTAGATCGAAGAAGATCCCCCGCATCCCCCCAGATTTTTCAATTTCTCTGAGCCATTGCGGCACTTTCTTTAAGAATTTTTCTAACTGCCGGCCATCTTCAGAGGCATCGAACTGGATCATTTGTCCTCTTTTTCTATCGCTGGCTCGCTCTTGGTCATTAAGTGGATTCCTGAAATTTTTAATAACGATTCGAAGAGGAGACAGTTGATCTTGCGTCTCATTAAACTGTCTTATCCTCTCATTCAAAAGCCACCCCCCCTAGCGCTTCAAAACAATAGTCCCGCATTCTCGTATCCTTCGATGCGCTCATCGCAAGAATGGCATCTTCCGCGAACTCCTGCATCTGCGCCAACGCATCCACAGCAGCATCACGCAATATGTTTTCCTGGTCGTTGTTATTTCTAAGGATCCCAACCAAGGCACTGGTTGTTCTGTCTGCGATTTTCTCCAGAGAATCACGTCTGCTGATTCGGGCATGATCTGTAATGCTCTCGATCGGTAGAATCTGATCTCTATCCTCCTGCGGAAGCCGCGCAAAAATTTCTCCGATCAACTCAATCGCCGCTTCACGCGCTCTTGATGAGAAGTTTTTACCGCCGACTACCGGCAATAAGAATTCGACCACCTCTATGCCGCCGCTGATGATTCGTGTGAATTCATTTTTTTGGTAGAGAGCACTCGTTAACGCTTTTTCCAGTCCCTTTGGGTCGCTTGGCAATAATAGCCGGGTCGCCTGTGGCGGGGCTAAAAAACTACTGCCGAGAACCCTTCCCAAGGGGGTAATCCCTGTGATAAATACTGCCAGCATAATAATTCTTATGGTATTGATCATCGTGATCGTAAAACAAAAAGCCCTTCCCCGTGACGAATTTCCCCCACGACGAAAGACTCGGTTGCTTCGAAGCCGTACCATCGTCTTTCTTGCCAAACGGCGAAGAAGAACGACCCCAATTCATATTTCCTTCGACGCTTCACGTGGTGAGCAAGCCCCGACGGCTAATGCCGTCGGGGCGCGTCGAACCACGACCCCAACTGAAACCAATTCGTACCGCTGGGGAGATTATAGCGCATATCCCCCTATGGGTCGCCTATGAACCCCCATTGTACCAAAAAATCGCCCCAAAAGTGGCCCAATTGCGTGCTCTTAATATGTCCTTTAGTGAAATCGCGAAAACCCTAGCGGTCACCAAGCCGACGGTGATAAAAGCCTGTCGACGTATACTGTACCCCATTAACAAGATGCATAGGGGAATCTCTTAAATAAGCAACCCTTTTTTTTACATATAGTTACATATATCATACGCTGGCATTTGGCTTTGTTCTTAAATAAATTCATGCCCAGAACGGCAGATAGCGAGCGTATTTTCTTGAACCACCAACCCTCTCATCCAACTTGATCAATTTGGACTCGATGGTTCCCGCGATGACCTGTGAAACGATTGCGCTTTTGCTTTCCGGCAGATGGAACCGTTCGCGCAAGGATTGATTGGTCATCCGCTCTGACATAACCCACCATTTCAGGGCACAGTGTTGGTAACAGGCTCGAATCCGGTCATCTCGATCCATCCCATCAAAGGGCTTTGGGCCATAGATAATAACCATAGTTCGACGATAAGCCGGACGAAAGTCTGGCGCAGGTAACTGATACACCTCTGCTGTCTGCACCACACGGTCGATCCCGCCACCCCTCTCTTCACAGATATGCATTCGCCTCATTAAGTCGGCAAGACGTTCGTTTCGGGACTGATAGCCATCAATAAAGCGTTCGACAGGCACGGCAGGCTCACCGGGGTTAGAAATTTCAACACGATCAGTATAAATTTCCACCATTACTGACGCTCCACCTACGGTAATATCCTGATGAATTAGCGCATTGGCCACCAACTCACGAATCGCCACCTCGGGTACAAGTTTGACTTCTTTACGTAACGCATCTTCAATGATTTCGTTCTGCGGCAATTGTGCCATAATGAAACGAATCAATTCCTGGAATCCGACCGCATATCCCTTTGTCCAAGTCTGGTCAAGCCGAGTCTCCAATTTCGAGATCCCCGTGTAAATGATTACCCGAATTGCCTTCCTAGCCACACTTGGGAAATCGTCAAGACATCTCGCCAACAGAAGTGCGCCAAGCCGCCTAATGCTATACCTTCCCC
>JACOVV010000072.1 GCA_016177145.1 Candidatus Omnitrophota bacterium
CCAACAAGTCCCAAAAGGGCCGCGGACTCCAAGAATAGTGCCTGGTTTCATCTTCTGAATGGCTTTTGTCACTGCGCCGACCGCTCGGATGGTATGGAGTAGTTTTTCCGGATGCTTTGGATTGCCGCTGATGGAAATCGGCACCTCTCCAACACCGAACACGTAAAGCATATTAAACTGCCCCGGCGCGAACGTCAGTTTGCCGGCGCCATTCCCCCTGACGCCATTCTGAGGTTCGATTTCGATCGTAAACGTATCTTCTGTTTCTTTACGAATTCGCCTGATCGCGAACGGCGCCGGCAGCATTGGGTCGCTAGTTAAATCATTCATTTTTTTTACTCGTTTCTTAAGAACAGACTCCATACACATCTAATAACTGGATCCGAGTCGCCTCTACCCTCTGGGCAATGATGGGAGCGAACCGTTTGAGAAGTTCGTATCCCAAACCGTTATCCTTTTCGAATTTCCCTCTTAAGCATTTCCCATCCAGCGCGATCGCCCGCGTCACTTCAAGAGCGCGCGCGTCAAAACGCCAGCGGTAGGGAGGAATCAGCCACGACCATCCAAGCACCTCTCCCGGTCCCAGTGTTTGGATGGTAACCTGGCCTCGCCCGGGGACCGGAACTTCAATGGCCACTTTCCCCTCCCTTAAAAGATAGAAATGATTCGCTGGATCGTCATCCTGGAAAACAAATTGTCCCGTATCGAAACGAACATTCGTCGCGCATCCCACCAAGCGCTGGAGATACTGCGGCTGAATACCTTTTAAGAATGGGTGTTCCGCTAGAATGGGTTCGAGAGTCTTCATGGTTTTTCTCCTTGGCGAATCGCTTTGACTTCTTCCGTAATGTCAATTCCCACCGGACACCAGGTGATGCATCGGCCGCATCCCACGCAGCCGCTAGCGCCAAACTGGTCTACCCAGGTCGCTAATTTATGAGTCATCCATTGACGGTACCGTGATTTCACCGAACTTCGGACATTTCCCCCGTGAATATGCGAAAAATCCATCGTGAAACAGGAATCCCACTTGCGCCATCGTTCGGCGTGATCGCCTGTGAGATCGGTGACATCTTCCACCGTCGAGCAAAAACAGGTCGGGCAAACCATCGTACAGTTGGCGCAGGAAAGACAACGCTCCGCCACTTTTTCCCAGCGAGGGCTTTCATAATTACGGTAAAGCAACTCTTTGATCCCCTCTGTCTCCATGACCCGTCCCATTTCATCCAGCGCTCTCTGCGTCGCTTGTTTGGCCGCTTTCTTTTCCTTTGGCACGGCCGGCTTGAAGGGCATTTGACTCAATATTCGCGCTCCGGCTTCACTGCCTGCCTCCACCACGAAATAGTGACTTTGGACACCGGTAATTTCCGTCAGAGACAGATCAAACCCGGAAGTCGCTTTAGGGCCCGTTTTCATCGAAGCGCAAAAACAAGTGCCGCCGGCATGGCCGCAGTTCACCGCCACAATAAAAAGAGAGTCCCGAACGGATTTATAGTAGGAATCCACATATTGTCCCTGGAGGAAGATCTTGTCCTGGATGGCTAAGGCGTGGAGTTCACAAGAGCGGACGCCGATAAAAGCAAGTTTCTGGTTTGGAGTCTCGGGTCTCGGGTTAGAGACTTCAAATCCTTCTTCATTACGGTTTGCGCTAAAGAGTTTCAGTGCGGGAGGAAAAAGGAATTTTTTCCAAGACTGGGGACCTACTGTAAAGCCAAAATAGGCCCGGTCGGGTCTCTTTCCCAGTTGGTAGGAGCCCGCGTTTTGGATATCGCTAACGCCGACAGGTAAATCGGTCTCCGATGTGATGGTCTCATAGACAATTGCGCCATCACGCACCGTCGGGCCGATCAACTGATGACCCTGTTTTTTGAGCAGCTCCAATAACTGTTGGAGCCCCTCCCGCGCGATAATGACTTGTTCCCCGAGTTTAGGTAAAACACCGGATGCCGGCATCGCTCTGTCTCCTTAAGATTATAAGATAATTTTAGCAATCCTGACAGGGAATAAATTATGACGTACGTCATAGATATACTATTTAGCGGGATTTTCCCTACGCGGCGGTCGCTGATTCAGTCTGTTTCCAGAGATCGTGGACTTTAAAGGGGGTGCGCAGTTCTTCTGCCACCCTCTCGCATTGCAGAACATCTAATGAAGGAAGCCCCACCGTTGTCACTCCAACTTCGGGGAGCATCTGGCGGCATTCTTTAATGAACTCTTTAACCGCGTGATATGTCTGGGGGCCAAAATCAGGACGGACGATCCGGTAATAAGTGGCTGCGTCAGGGGCATTCAAGCTGACGGAAACCGCGTCTATTCTGCCGATGAGGTCCGGCACAATGGAGCGGCGATAGATTAAATTCCCGTGGCCGTTGGTGTTCAAACGAACTTTCGCTCCTTGAGATTTAAGCCAATCCGCGATTTCCAACAAATCGTAAAGCCGCAGGGTCGGTTCTCCAAAACCGCAGAAAACAATTTCTTTATACACAGCCGAATTCCTAACCGCGCCAATGACATCTTCAACGCTGGGTTCATAGGACAAACGTAAATTATATTCTTTTATAACCGGCCGCGACACACGAGGACAAAAAACGCACCGCGCCGTGCAGCGATTGGTCAGATTAATATAGAGATTTTGTTTCAGTGAATAGACAATGGTATTGAACATAAATTTTTCGTCGGTAGGGGCACATTGCCATGTGCCCCTACATTATTTAACAACCCCCGCGCACTCCCCCAGCCCCCGTCCTTGGGCCGTGTACGGCTGTTCGGCTCCCCAGTCGTAATAAAGATCCCGTTCCTGGTCAAAGGGAGGAACTACTGTTAAGGACTCCAGCTTTTGCCGAATCATTTCCTTCCCCATCCGTTCCAGAAACTGTGGGAAACTTTCCTTGATGTTGTGATACCGATCGGCCCGATACCAATCCACCAGATTCATCACCGCCTTGGGGACCCGTTTCGCGGGAAGCTTCATGACGAATTCTCCGAATTTTGTCGTCTCTCCGCTTTTCCCGCCAACATAAAGCATATAACAGGGCATTAGACGCCCGTGCGATTGAGAAACCGCCCCGTGAAACCCCAGTGTTCCTATATAATGCTGGCTGCAGCTATTCGGACAGCCACTGACTCGGATAGAGACTCCCAGGAGATCCTCCGGAACTTCGCCATACATCTGAAAGAGAACGTGAGAGAGCGCCTTCGCCATTGTTTTCGACCGAGTCAGAGCCACCTGACAAGTCTCAGCCCCCGGACATGAAATGACCTGATGAATCGCCCCTTTGCCCGGAGTCGCTAATCCATGTTGCACCAACTCCTGATAAACCGCGGCCAGTTCCGTCTGATGAACATTCACCAAGAGCAATTCCTGATCAATCGTCGTCCGGATTCCTGTTTCCCGTTTCAAGCTTCTGCTGAGATCCACGACCGCCCGCATTTGAGCCGAGGTGATGTCGCCCATCGGCAAAAGAATCGCCACACTGTAAAACCCTTTCTTTTTCTGCGGCAACACATTCGTCTGTTTCCACGAAACGTAGCCGTCTGTTCTGGGTTCAGCGGCCGGTAACAACGACTTGACCCGTTGAACTATTGAGGGGCCTTTTCCATTTACCTTTCCGTTCGAAATCTTCTTCCAATAGACGGCGCTTTGATTTTTCTTCAGCGCTTCCTGTTTCTGGCGGACGAGTCTTCGAAGCTCTTCGATCCCCAATTTTTCTATTAAGAATTTTATCCGCGCCCGGCCGCGGTCTTTGCGTTCTCCCAGTTCGTTAAAAACATCGAGGATCGCTTCCGTCAAAAGAATAATTTCCTGCGGAGGGACACGTTCTTCGAATACCTTTGCCAGCCGCGGAGCGGCCCCGAGCCCTCCTCCGATGACCACCCTGAAAAACGGAGCGGCATTCCCGTTACTCCCTTCATTCCACTGCGCGACAAATCCCAGATCATGAATCATCGTTGAGGCGCAATCCTGCTGGCACCCTGAAAAAGCGATTTTGAATTTTCGCGGGAGATTTTGCGTCAACGGATGACGCAGGAAATAGCGGGCTAACCGTTCCGCGGAAGGGGCCACGTCAAAAGCCGCCTGCGGACAGACACCGTCTCTCCAACAGGTCGTGACGTTGCGCACCGTATTACCGCACGACTCCCTGGAGGTCAATCCCGCTTCCGCCAATTCCTTCATGGCGGAAGCCAGAGACTCCAGCGGAACATAATGAATCTCGACCGCCTGGCGGGTGGTAACATGCGCTTTCCCCTGATCAAACCACTCCGTGACTTCCGCGATTCTCTCCAGTTGATCCGCGTCTAACCGCCCCAAGGGAATTTTGACGCGGATCATGAATTTTCCCTCCTGCCGCTGGCCGTAGACCCCCTGCAGAATCCGGCATTGTTTAAACTCTACGGGACGCTTTTCCCCTTTCTGGAACTCCGCGACGGATTGTCCAAAGGAGCCTACTTCCTCTTCTTGAACCCATCCTTTATCCACTCAGGCAGACCTCCCTTCTCATTCCGTCCGATAACCCGGTGAACTGATCCTCTCTTTTCTCCAGCCAGATACTTTTGATTTCAGAACGGGAGGGATCTTCCAAATATCCTTCTAAGCTCCGCACGCCGTTGGCCGTGACCAGCTGCCGAATCCTTCCCTGACGGGACAACTGGATAAATTCTTTCATGGTGATCTGACAAAACCCGTCTTCCACGGTCGAAAAACTGGGAAGATATCCTCCGGATAAAAGCTCTCTCACGATCTCGTTCAACGGCCGGTGGTCCGCGATGTAAAACTGGCTCTCGTTCTCTTCCCGCGCGGGATTGGAGTAACCACCGGGACTGGTGTGGGAGCCGGCGCTCATCTGGGAAATGCCGACTTTGAGGGCCCGGTCCCTCAAAGCGGACGACTCCCGAGTGGAAAGCACCACTTCCGCATAAGGAACCGCTAACCGCAGAATCGCCAACAGTTTTAAGAAATCTCCATCACTGACCGGCGCCGGAGCGTTTTGCAGCGGAGCCCCCAGCGCGGGCCGCAGCCGCGGCAGTGAAATCGTCCTGGGGCCAATGCCGAATTTGTTTTCAAGATAGCGCACATGAGACAGCAGGGAGATGATTTCGTAGCGATAATCGAAAATCCCCAGAAGAATTCCCATGCCGATGCTGTTCCATCCGGCGCGGACCGCCCGCTCAGCCGACTCCAGCCGCCATTGATAAACCCGTTTGGGTCCTGTCAGGTGAACTTTGCGATAAGTCAACCAATGGTAAGTTTCCTGGAAAACCTGATAATTTCCGTATCCAGCTTGTGAGAGACGCTGGCATTCATCCACTGAAAGCGGGGGTGGATTCACCTGAATGCTTCGAATCAGCGTGTTCTGCTTGACAGCGATGATGATCTTCTCCAGCAGCGCCACTAAATCTTTGCGTGGTTTTTCACCGCTCACCAAAAGAAGCCGGCGGTGGCCTTCCTTTTCCAGCCGCCGCGCCTCCTCCACTGTCTCTTGAACCGAAAGAGTCCGTCGAATTAACTGAGTGTTGCTTCTGCGGAAACCACAGTAAAGACAATCATTGATGCATTCATTGCTGATATACACCGGAGCAAAAAGCAAGATTCGCTTGCCAAAAACTTTCTCTTTGACTTCCAGGGCAGCGTCGAAAAGCTGCTGCTGTTGTTCCGGACCCTCAAGAGCCATGAGACGGCTGATCTCATGCGGCTCCAGCGGCTGCAACTGTTTTGCTTTTGACAAAATGACGTCAAGAGAACTCATCATCCTTAGAGTAATAGAAAGGAAGGAATTTCAGTATGACATAAATCATCTTTGGGTGGCACTTTCCGTTTATTAGCAGGCGTGCGGCCCTTGCAGATTGGCGACCCGTTGTTTCATTTCTTCGTGAAGGCGTTCAAACTCACCGGCTTTGGGTAAACGTAAAACCTTTGGAAAGATGAAAAAGAGCCAGCCGGCCGCGGCCATCAACCAGATCATGCCGCTCACTCCTAACAATTGGAAATAAGCGGCCGGAAAAAACTGCGCCGCCACGCGAAGCGCCAGCGCCGCCGGCAGAGCGGCCGCGATCAGATTCAGGAC
>JACOVV010000015.1 GCA_016177145.1 Candidatus Omnitrophota bacterium
GCATAGGACTTTCCTTAAATAACAGCCGTGCTATCGTGGAAGCTGTTTGGGGAAAGCGCTCTCCGTTTATCAGAACGCCCAAAGGGAACGGAAAAATACGATTCCGGACCCTGCCAAGAATCTGGCCGGGAGAAGTCTTTGTCGCCTGTTATATCACGGCCGTGATTGTCTACGCCTTCACTCAACGGCTCTACGGCATTATTCCTTTTTTGATACCGCCGTTTATAGGTTTTTTTCATTCCGGGATCAGCATGGGTTCTTCGAGAGCAGGGTGTGAACGATGAATGCATCCGCTTCTTTCAGCAATCGGATCCGCGGTTTTTTTGTCGGGCCCGGATCGATCACGGACATGGGAGAGAGGTATCCGCTCATTGATCGCCGCTCCCAGAGTTCCATCCGCGGGCTTTATGTGATCGGCAACATCGCCGGCACTCCCGATATCAAAGCGGCGCTCAACTCCGGATATGACATCGCTCACCATATTGCCGAACTTCCCAAATGCTGCCGGAGCGGCTGTGAGTATCAGGTGGTGATCATCGGCGCCGGACCCGCAGGACTCAACGCCGCCTTAGAGTTTGAGAAGCTGGGAGTGAAGTATCTTCTGCTTGAGGCGCAGGAAAAGAACAACACTCTCAAGCGGTTCGCGGCCGATCATGAATTTTTCCTTGCCAAGACTGGAGAGGGGAAGATCAAGGGAGATCTCTGGTTCGGAGACTGTCTGGCGGGGGATCTGGTCAAACGATGGGAGGAATTTCTCTCTAAGAAACCGATGAATCTCCGCGACAATGAGAAGGTCAGCGACGTCAAAAAAAGAGAGATTTTTGAGGTCGTCACCGACAAGGGTGTTTATCATTGCGCCCGCGTCATCGTCGCCGTGGGTAAACTTGTTTGGTTAACGAAGCTGGATGTCGCTGAATTCAAAGAAAAACAGGGAATCTCCAGATCACAAGTCGAAACGACTTCTGTCCCAGAAGATTTCTGCCGAAAGATTGGCATTGAGTTCGAAAACACCTGGAATTGGAAACGATGGGTTTACCTTGGGATGGTCTCAGCGGCGGTCGCGGCCTTTTACTTAATCAAGAAAGTTTATCCGGATGCCTGGGTGATTGGCTCAAGGAACATGGCCGGCTGGTATCCCTTTCTCTATAGCATCATCGTCACGGTCTTCGGAATCAAAGCGATCCTGCGCTACCGCGATAAGATCCAAACCCGAAAATACCTAATGCTCATCACCTGCCAGGTCGCTTTCTTCTGTGTGATTCCGGAATTGATTTTTCGAGATTGGCGGGCGTACGGCCTTTTGTACGCATGGCCTCTGGCGCTGGGCCCCTCAACGATTCAGGGGTTTTTGCAGGACCCCGCTAAATTCTATTTCTGGTGGACGCTTGCTGGGAGTTTCCTGATTCTGCCGATCGTTGTCATGTTCGCCGGCAAGAAATATTGCAGTTGGGTTTGCGGCTGCGGAGGTTTGGCGGAGACGCTGGGGGACTCGTGGCGGCACTACTCCCCGAAGGGGCCTGAGAATATCAAAAGAGAGAAAGCCATTTTGTGGGTGCTTGGTTTTGCGGCGGCGGCAACACTGCTCGTCGGTTTGGGAATTGACTACTGGCTGGGAGGAATTTTCCAAGGAACTTACAATTGGATTGTGGATACTTTTCTGATCGCCATTATCCCGGTCAGTCTTTATCCCTTTCTTGGAGGGAAGATCTGGTGCCGTTACTGGTGTCCGACCGCCGGTTTCATGCACTTCCTTTCCGGATGGTTTACGAAGCACAAAATGGGGCTCTATCGAATCGAGTCGAATAAACACCGATGCATCGCCTGCAATCAATGCTCCCGTTATTGCGAGGTGGGAATTGATGTCCGTAAATTCGCCATCAAAGGAGCGACGATTGACAATATCAACTCCTCCTGCATCGGCTGCGGGATTTGTATTTCAGTCTGTCCGACGGAAGCGCTCGCTTTCGGGACCTTCACGATCGTTTCTCATCAATCGCCGCCGCCGTCGGCTATTCCAATCGAAGGAACGTCCTCTTGAAACTTAAAAGTTTATTGTTATTAAGCCCGCTGGTCATGATCCTGGGATGGTGGAGGATTGCCGATTTGGGAGATCTTCGTTTTCAATTGCCCTCTTTCTTCTTCTGGTTTTTTGTGATTGCCGGTTTTTACGCGGTTTCTCTCTGGGTGATTCAGAAAATCGGGACCGGTTCTCTTTTTGATCTCGGAGTCCTCTTAACCAGCGCTCTGGTGATGCGTTTGTTGCTGCTTCCCACTACCCCCGTTTTATCCGATGACATTTACCGCTATGTCTGGGATGGGAAAGTACAAGCGCACGGGATTAATCCGTACCGCTATCCTCCCAATGCAGAGAATCTTTCATTTTTGCGAGACGATTTATCGCTTCAAATCAACCATCCCCACCTGCGCACCATTTATCCACCTCTCGCAGAGTGGGCGTTTCGGCTGGGGAATCGAATTGGTCCCACGATCACGGCCCAAAAAATCGTTTTCGGCTCCGCGGATCTCTTAATCATCGGACTGTTGCTGGCGCTCTTACACAAACGGCGGCGATCCTTGCTCTGGGCAGCCGCTTATGCCTGGAACCCGCTGGTTATTTTGGAGACATTCGGGTCAGGGCATAATGACTCGTTGGGAATTCTCTTTCTCTGGTTAGGATTGATAGCGTGGGAATACCGGCGCCAGGGGATGGCCCTGGCAAGCTGGGGGCTTGTTTTTCTCTCTAAATATGCGGCGCTTTTCCTTTTCCCCTGGGGATTCTTTCGTTTCGCCTTCCGCCGCTGGATAGGACTCTTTGCGCTGATTGTGACAGTTCCGTTTTGGATCTACAGCGGTTGTCTAAGTTCTTTAATTCAGGATGTGACTGCCGTTGCCCAGCAATGGCAGTCCAACGCGTCGCTGTACGCTCTCTTGGGGACATTACTTCATCATTCGCTTTTTACGAGAATCCTATGCGGTGTTGTTTGGATCGCCGCGGCATTTTGGGCGGCACGCCGGTTTGACGATCCCCTGGAATATTTATTCTGGGTCATTGGCGCGGCAGCACTGCTGACGCCGGTTCTGCATCCATGGTATTTGATGTGGCTCATTCCCTTTCTCTGCTTTTTCCCGGAACCGGCATGGATCGCCTTTAGCGGTACTGTAGTCCTTTCCTATTCCGTCTGGCCGCGATATTTATCTGAAGGAATCTGGGAACTGAATCCGTGGATTCAGGCCGTGGAATATTTGCCGCTTTTTTTAATCGGAGGATGGAGGATTTATCACTATGCGTACCGCCGTGATCATTCCAGCGTACAACGAAGCCAGGTCGCTGCCGCTGGTGCTGAGTGAAATTCCAAAGGGGGTGACTCGTGAGATCGTCGTCGTAGACAATGGCTCGACTGATGCGACGGCAGAGGTTGCCGCTAGGGCAGGGGCGCGGGTGATTAGAGAATCTCGGCGAGGATACGGCCGCGCCTGTCTTGCGGGGATAGCGGCCCTTTCGCCGGAAGCCGAGATTGTGGTTTTTCTCGACGCGGATCATTCGGACTATCCTGAAGAGATACTCCATCTTATCCGGCCGATCAAAGAGGGGTGCGCTGACCTGGTCATCGGCTCGCGGACTCTTGGCAAGAGAGAAAAAGGGGCTCTGGCGCCCCATCAACGTTTTGGGAATTGGCTTGCCTGTTGGATGATCCATCAGCGGTGGGGATACCGTTACACGGATCTTGGGCCGTTTCGGGCCATTCGTAGAGAAGCGCTGGATCGTCTGGGAATGGAGGATACGGCGTTTGGCTGGACGGTGGAGATGCAGGTGAAGGCATTGCAACAGGGGTTGCGAGTTGTGGAAGCGCCGGTGAGCTATCGCCGGCGGATCGGACAATCAAAAATTTCAGGGACGCTCATCGGTAGTTTTCAGGCAGGAGCGACAATCATTTCGACCATTTTAAGATATAGTTTTTGCCAGAAAGCGCTTCATTAGAATGCGTCAAGCTCTATTAGTCTTTATGAAATACCCTGTCCTCGGACGTGTGAAGACCCGCATCGCTAAAGTGTGGGGGGATCATCAAGCCATGGAGCTTCATCAGGAGTTCATTGAGTTGACATTACGAAATGTTCAATCCGATGAATGGGAAGTTTTACGTTTTGTGGCATTATATGGAGAAGAAGAAATGAAACCCCGGGCGGAATCTGCCGCTTTCCCCCAGCAGGGCAATGATCTTGGCGAGCGGTTGGCGCACGCCTTTAAGCAAACGTTTAAAAAAAGATACCATCGGGTCGTCGCTATCGGCAGCGACAGCCCATGGATCAGCATCCGGGAAATCGGCGAAGCGTTTAATGGTTTACAACAAAATGACCTCGTCCTGGGCCCCGCCGAAGATGGGGGATACTATTTGATCGGAATGTCCCGGTATCTTCCTGAAGTCTTTCAAGGAATTCATTGGGGGACGCCGGAGGTTTTTCAACAGACACGAGCCATCATCCAGCAAAAGAAATTATCCATGGCGGCGCTGCCGATAGGATATGACATTGACACTATTGAAGATTATGAGCGGTTTGTCAGGGAAAGCGCAAAGAGGGAGGTTGTTCCATGGAAATAACGAAGAAAACCCGATTCCACAAACCTCATTTGGCCTATTTTGAGCATGACGGAATTTACTTTGCCCTCGACGGTGATTCTCCGAATTGGATCGCCGCTGATGAAAGAGGGGACTGGATTTTAAAGACACTCTCTGACTCGATGGAATTTTCCCAACTCATCGCCGCTTACGCTTCGCGGTTCAAATACGACACAGCCAAAAGCTGGCTTCATCTGGAAACTTTTATTCAGGACCTTCTGCGGCATGAGATGATTTCAGCATCGCCGATCGTTCGCCAGCCCTACCAGGGACGCCAGCACTACCTCAAGCCAACCCGGCTTCATGAGCTCTGGCTTCATACGAATAATTCCTGCAATCTTACCTGCGCGCATTGTTTGGTCAGTTCCTCACCTAACGGAGAGAGAGGACTGCCGTTGGCAAAACTCATCTCACTCGTAGACCAGGCCTCGGATCTGGGGGTCTACCGTTTTTACATTACAGGAGGAGAGCCCTTTATCCGGCCGGATATCCTCCCACTGATTTACCACATCACGGAGACTCACAAAGCAGAGGCGATTCTCTTAACGAACGCCACGCAATTTCATCATGAGAAATTACTGGGGGAGTTAAGCCGCCTTGATCGCAGCCGTCTCAAGTTTCAAGTGAGCATAGACGGCGCCGACCCGGAGACTAACGATCCGATTCGCGGCAGAGGGAGTTTTCAGGCAGCGGTGGCCGGAATTCGGCAGCTGTCTCCACTAGGGTTTCATATCAC
>JACOVV010000076.1 GCA_016177145.1 Candidatus Omnitrophota bacterium
CACCAGTGGCAGGTGGAGTATCCAATAGAAAGGAAAATGGGCTTGTCTTCTTTGCGCGCTTTGTCAAAGGCCTCACCTCCCCACGGATACCAGTCCACCGGATTGTGGGCGTGCTGGAGCAGATAAGGACTTTTTTCGTGGATCAGCCGGTTTGAGGAGCTTTCTTTGGTTCCCGTGTTTCTTAATAGAAGAGGACAGGCGCGCTCTTGATTTCGCCACATTTTTTTAAGATAGGGTTCGCGGCCAGAACCATACTTATAACTTTTATAATGCTCCGGATTTTTCAGGTAATAACCCTGATGGTATTCTTCCGCCGGATAGAATTCACCCGCCGGGCGGATTTGCGTCACGATCGGCTGATCAAATTTCCCGGAATGGGCGAGTTCTTGTTTCGACATCTCCGCGAGTTTCCTTTGTTCCTCCGCGTGATAAAAGATCGCGGTTTGATACTGTGTTCCCTTGTCGGCGAATTGTCCCACGGCATCGGTCGGATCCACACTGCGCCAGAAAATATCCAGCAATTCGGCATAACTCGTCTTAGAAGAATCATACGTCACCTGGATTGCCTCCAGATGGCCTGTTGAACCGGAGCAAACCTCTTCGTAGGTTGGATTTTTCTTCCGGCCGCCGGTGTATCCAGAAATGACTTTGGTCACACCATCAAGTTGTTCGAACGGCGGTTCCATGCACCAGAAACAGCCGCCGGCGAAAGTGGCCTTCTGCGAATTTTCTTTTGCGTTCAGTCGAAGCGATCCCATAGATAATACTAATAATATCACTAATAGGTTCAATGAAAATAGGACGTTTTTGTTCACGGATAGAGTTTGGGGAACGCCGATTTGATTCCTGTGTAGAAGAAACCGACACCGGGGGGGATCAGAAAAGGAATGATTCCGTAAAGTTGCTGCCCAAGGGCATAGATAATGACACTAGTGACGTAAAGCCCGACGGCGATCTCGCTCCAACATAAACTTTGAGCGGGTAATCGACAAAGGGATTTTGTTTTTACCGCGGAAGAAGAAGTGAGCGCGAATTTGGGTGTTCTAGAAAATGGCGAACGCCGGCCGCAAACCGCTTCGAGAATAGCGCGGCTGTTATTAATGGAAAGACCGATGCTGATCGCCATCAGCCATGGGATATCCCGTACGATCTTCCACCACACCCATTGGTTTCTCTGAGAGATAGAGTAGAACAAAACCATTGAAAGGATCAAAAACATTCCTAGAGAACTTTCCATGGCGACAATCTTAGCCAGGAGTACATAGTCCTGTTGATAAATCAATGATTGATGCATCACCATGCTTGGAAAAGTTAACAGGATCAACAATACCGCCAGAAGGAAGTGAAACCAATTCCCCAGATGAAAGCAGGCCTCCAGTTTCTGATACCATGCCAAACGGCTCTTAAGGATCGCTGGAAGAAGTTTCATGGCGGTTTCGATACTCCCCTTGGTCCATCGGTGCTGCTGTGATTTTAATCCATTCATATCCATGGGTAATTCAGCGGGAACGACCACATCATCCAAGTAGATCCCTTTCCAGCCCGCCAGCTGAGCGCGGTAACTCAAATCCAAATCCTCTGTTAAAGTGTCTCCCTGCCATCCCCCTGCCGAGAGGATTGTTTGCCGGCGCCAGATCCCGGCGGAACCGTTGAAGTTGAAACAATAGCCGGCGCGTGAACGGGCCGTTTGTTCGACACGAAAGTGGGCGTCGAGCCAGAGAGCCTGAGCGCGCGTTAAATAAGAATGTTCGCGATTGAGGTGCTCCCATCGGGTCTGGACCATCCCAACGGCGGGGTCGGTAAAATAATGGATCGTTTTCTTGAGGAAGTCAGGAGCCGGCACAAAATCGGCATCGAGAATAACCAGGAAATCCCCTGTGGCATGAGGTAGCGCTTCTGCCAGCGCGCCTGCTTTGAACTCCTGCCGGGAGTTTCGATGAAGAACCGTAATGTTAATCCCCTGCTGCTGGAGTTCTGCGGCTTTTCCCACGATCATTTGGGTTGTCTGATCAGTCGAATCATCGAGCACCTGAATCTGAAGCTGGCCGGCGGGATAATCCAGCCGGCTAACGGATTCAAGCAACCGTCCAATGACAAAGGTCTCATTATAAACGGGTAATTGGATCGTGACTGGAGGAAGTTTTTGCCAAAATTCCCTCGGCTCTGGCCGGTGGTTTCGATAGCGCGCAAAGAGAACCATCAGCCAAAGCCGGTGGAGTCCAAAGCAAGTCAATCCGAACAACAAAACCGCTTCACACCAGAAAAAGAAATGGATCCAATGATCTATAATCAATTACTTCTCTGGGACCTCAACGGGTTCTGGCGCAGGTTGGGCTTCGCTTGGCGCAGTCCCTTCTTGTGCCGTTCCTTCTGCGACAGGAATCATATTGTCATTCGCGTCGTAGGTATAGCGAGGGTTACCATCCACTTTGTGAATCCGGACCTTATCGGGTAAAACCCTCAGGGTTCCGCTGTCATTAGCCACGTCAAAGTCCAGATCGAGCGTTTCTCCTGAATTGACATCCTTCATATCCGTGCAGGAATAGTAGTAATCCCCTGTCTTACCTACACGTTCATGGACTTGTACTAACTGCAGATTCCTGACATTGCCTGTGACCGGATCCGTAATAGAATAAGATCCGTTTGCCTGAGCGGCTGTTTCAATGTAGCTGCTGATGGCGGAACGAATCGCTTCAGGTGCCGGTTCGGCAACCGTCGGCGCCATCGCAGTCCCGCCATGTTCCTGGACCGCTGTCCCTCCATGTTCTTGCCCCCCGTGTTCCTTGGCGTGATCATGTCCGGCTTGTTCCTGGGTTTTCTTTTTTGCCCAGCTCAAGGGTTGGAAAGCAAATAACCCTATCACCAGGGCGATTCCTGCGGCGTAAATCCATCGTGTTTTCATTTTTTCTCCTTATGTTTTTTCAGGCGTTGATATTCTTATAATACAACGAGACCTTGCTTCCGTTTCGCGGTTCTCCATCCACTTCAATATACGGGTAAAACAAGATATTGACCGGCCCCCCTTTCTGTTTCGGGACTAACTCGATATCCCGCCCGACACTGAGCATAAATTTATTGGAATCGAAATTGCCGAAATACGCTTCCTTCATTTCAGGATGTTTCCACGCTTCCGAAGCGTCCACCGGTTTCCACCCTTCCCCGTTCTGGTAAAACTCCGCCCAGCAATGATACCCCGGGATCTCCCCTTCTCCCTGATCGGGGATGGTGACGCCGATTTTGAATCGTGAAGGAATTGCCGCGGCAAGCGCCAGTGATATAAAAAGAGAGTGAAAATCGGTGCAGTTTCCGGCGCCAACCTGACAGGCGCGAAGCGAATCTCCGTTCCCCCAGCCGGGGATCGTTTTATCGTACTTCATGTGGGTCAGCACATTTTCATAGATCCCTCTTGCCTTCTCGAAAGACGGCTCCCTTCCTTCTGTCGCCATTCTGCTCCGCCGGCGGATCTCTTCATTAATAATCACCAAGCTTGTCGGCTGGAGATATTTTTTGAGCATTGAGTTTTCCTTGCGCGATTGGAATTCCTTCTGATCTGTGACAACGTGGTAGGTCACTTTTACTTCGATTCGCGGCGGCAGAGGCGCCTGTAAGGAAAAATAGAGCAGGTCATTTCCGAAAACAGGGTCTTTTTC
>JACOVV010000086.1 GCA_016177145.1 Candidatus Omnitrophota bacterium
CGGTCAACGGAGAAAAAAATGCCGCTGGTGATCGTTTCTGGGTCCGGCGGGGGAGCCCGCATGTATGAAGGGATGTTTTCCTTAATGCAAATGGCGAAAACTTCCGCCGCTCTGGCGCGCCACCAAAAGGCGGGCGTTCCCTATATTTCGGTCCTTACCCATCAGACTATGGCGGGTGTGCTTGCCAGTTTCGCTTCCCTGGGGGATATTATCATTGCTGAGCCGAAGGCGCTGATAGGGTTCACCGGCCCGCGGGTGATTGAACAAACCATCCGCCAGAAGCTCCCGGACGAATTCCAGCGGTCAGAATTTTTATTGGAGCATGGGTTGATTGATTTGATTGTCCATCGTAAAGAAATGAAAACAACGTTGGCGAAACTAATGGATTACTTAGGATAACATGGCTCAGGTTGTGCTCAAGGATGTTTCGAAGGTTTATAATGGCGGTGTCAAGGCGGTAGACCAAGTCAGTTTTGAGGCCCAGGACCGGGAATTCCTGGTTTTAGTCGGTCCTTCCGGTTGTGGGAAATCAACGACCCTTCGGATGGTCGCGGGGTTGGAAGAAATCAGCGAAGGGCGTGTTTATATCGGTGACCGTCTGGTCAATGAAGTTCCCGCCAAAGACAGGAACATCGCTATGGTTTTCCAGAACTATGCGCTGTATCCTCATATGACCGTCTATGAAAATATGGCGTTTGGCCTGAAGCTTCGCAAATATCCTAGGCCGGAGATCGAGACCCGCGTGAAAGAAGCGGCTGAGATCCTTGGCATTAAAGAACTTCTTCACCGGCGGCCAGCCGAAATTTCAGGCGGTGAACGGCAGAGAGTCGCCGTCGGGAGGGCGATTGTCAGAAAACCGGCGGTGTTCCTTTTCGACGAACCGTTGTCGAATCTTGACGCCAAAATGCGCGTCCAGATGCGCACGGAATTGAACAAACTCCATATCCGCCTGCAGACGACCATGATTTACGTCACGCACGACCAGGTTGAGGCGATGACGCTGGGCAACCGTATCATCGTCATGAAAGACGGAATTATTCACCAGATCGCGGACCCGATCATGCTTTACGATCATCCCGTCAACAAATTTGTGGCGGGTTTTATCGGTAATCCTCCCATGAATTTCATGCAGGGGCGCATCTTCCGGATGGACGGTAAATTCTATTTTGACGAGGGAAATTTTAAAGTCAGGTTAGTGGATGAGATGGGCCCTAAAGTCGCGGTCTATGAAGGGAAATCGGTGATCTTCGGCATACGGAGTGAAGATATTTACGACAAATTGTTTGTGTCCATGGCTCCTCCCGAGAACATTGTCAAAGCGAGTGTTGAGATTATCGAACCGATGGGGGCGGAGGTCTATCTGTACATGCGGACCAAACGGCACACCTTCATTGCTCGGGTCGGTGGACATGATCGGCCGGAAGTCAACCAAGATATCGATATGGTCTTTGACATGAGCCGGGTTCATTTTTTTGATCCGGAGACAGAAAAGACCATCATCTGATCAATTGTGTTCAATCCTCATGATTTTTGGCGCCGCCGCTCGTCTATCGTTAGGACTTGTCACGGTTATTATCCTTGCCGCGGTATCATTTTTATTGTTCCAGGCGTTTCGCGATCCTGTCCGAATCCCGCCATTCACTGTTGATTTCTGCATGGCTCTTTTGGGAAGTTCGATGGTTTTAGGATGGGTGGGAGTGGGGCTTTGGATGGGGATTATTCTCTTGGCGGCGGCGTTTATTTTTCTTTCGCTGGGCGCTTTTATGGGATTAGTTTGGTTTTGGCCGTTGCTTTTCGCTTTGCTGGGACTTGCTTTTTTCTCGCAGCGTTTCTTCTCCCAGCGTCAGCTTTTTCTCGCTCAACACAGCGCTTTAGTAGAGGAATGGGAGAAGCGATCCAACGATTTGAGAGCGGGGATTGCCACACGTCAAACCCAGCAGGAAGCGCTCACGAGGAAAATCCAGCGTTTTGAAACACTCGAAGAATTCACTGTTCATCTCTCCAGAAATCTGTCGTTGCAGGAGACCATCGACGGAACGCTTGCTCAGGTTGTCCAGATGACCCCAGCCGACCAACATACTTGCCTTCTTTACCTGGTGGATAATGAGCAACAGGGGCTTTCGCTGAAAGGTTCCCTTCGTCCTAAGGGAGGAACAATCAAACACAAAAAAGGAGACCTGCTGGATTATTGGGTGTTAAAACAGCGTCAGCCGCTGCTGGTAGAGGACACCCAGAAGGATTTTCGATTTAATATCGAGGCGCAGGACGCCGAATTGCGGCGGGGATTTCGTTCCCTGATCGCGGCTCCCTTGATCGATGAAAAAGGAATCATTGGGGTTTTAAGAATGGACAGCCCCAATCCACGGCAGTTTTCTCCTGAAGAACTGAGAGTGCTGACGATTATCGCTGATTTGTCGACGACGGCAATTCGGAACGCCACGTTATTCGCTCTCACGCAGGAACTCGCCATTAGAGACGGATTGACAGGGCTGTATGTCTATCGCCATTTCATGGAGCGTCTCCAGGAAGAAATTCAGAGGTCATTCCGTTCCGGCAAGCCGCTTTCTTTAATTTTGGTCGATATTGATTGGTTCAAAAAATATAACGACCGATTCGGACATATCTCGGGGGACATCGTTTTGAAACAACTGGGGAAACGCCTGCTGGGATGGGCGCAGCAGGGTGAGATAATCGCCCGATACGGCGGAGAGGAGTTCGCGATGATCCTGCCGGGTTGCGATGCCCGTTCAGGATTCGCCAGGGCTGAAAAAATCCGCCGCAACGTTGAGGCGGAGATTTTCTGGCTTCGCCAGGAACCGACGAAAGTCGCCATTTCACTGGGGGTATCCACTTTCCCCGGGGAAGCGAGAGACCGCGAAGAACTGATTCGCGCGGCAGATCAAGCGCTGTACAAAGCGAAAGTAGGCGGGCGCAACCGGACATGTTCACACTCTCTTTCTTAGCGGTGCTGGTTTTGGCATTTTCCCGAGGCGTCAGAAGCGGTTTTGCCGGGGCCATCTTGCTGAGCGGCTGTTGGTGGTTTTACGGAATGAGGGACGAGCGCGCCGTTCTCTTATGGATTGCCCCCGTATTGAGCGGGTTCCTTCAAAAGATGAAGACCGGTTATCGGAAGGAAGCGGAGTCCTGTCTTGAAAACGTTCAAAAGCTCCACGGTCATCTTGAAGAAAAGGACCGGGGATTTCAGAATGAGATAGGGTTTTTTGAAAAACGCCTGTTGGAACTTTCTCGTTTATATGAAATTACCCGTGACTTGGGCCGCGCGCTGGACCTCCAGGGTTTATTTCAGCAATTAGGCGAGATCCTTTATCAAACCTTGGGGATTTCTGGCTGCTGGTTTGTCCAATTGAAGACGCCGGAACCTCCGGCAGGAATTGTGTACCGTTTGGACAGGATAAGGGAGCGCGAAATTCGTGCCTTGTTGGATTCGCCGGGGCTGTTTGAGAATGAAATCGCGCAGTGCCGTCAAAGAGAGGGGGAAACAGGAATTAGGGTCGGAACACGGACGTTATTCCCCCTGCGCGTTGAGAACCAACTGAAAGGGATTCTGGCGGTGGATTCGGCCGTTTCACCGCTGGTAGAACCGTTGTCCATTATCGCGGGTCAGCTTGCTTTAAATCTCGAGAAAGTGGAGTTGTATAATCGCGTGCAGGAACTGGCCATTCTCGATGGGCTGACCGGGGCCTACGGACGCCGTTATTTTCTAGAACGCCTTCAGGAAGAGTTTGTTCGTTCTCGCAAGCAGGAGCTGCCTCTTTCACTGCTGATGTGTGACCTGGATTATTTCAAGGAGAAAAACGATACCTACGGTCACTTGGTGGGGGACGAAGTATTGAGAGCTGTTGCGAAAATATTGAAGCAATATATTCGTGAAGTGGATTTGCTGGGACGGTACGGAGGCGAGGAATTCACGGTTATTTTGCCTGAAACGATGCCGCAAAAAGCATGGCAAGTAGGAGAGCGTATCCGCTCGATGGTGCAGGATTCCGAGCTCGAAATTTATGACGAAAAAATTCGAGTGACGATCAGCATTGGAGTGTCGGCGCTGAGTCCCAAGATGTCTTCTGTTGAAGAACTGATCGATCAAGCGGACAGGGCTCTGTATTCAGCAAAAACAAAAGGCCGTAACCGTGTGGAGGTGTATGAATGAAAAAAACTTTTGCCGTTGGAATTGATTTTGGCGCGACGCAGATCAAAATAGGAATGGTCAATCCAGAGGGAAAAGTTCTATCAAGAAAAGTGATCGCGACCCCGCGGGATATATCGCCCCTTGAGTTTGGCAAGACGGCAAAAAGGGAGATTAGTCATATTATTTCGGATTCAGGCAAGAGCGGGAAATGCGTCGGTGTGGGTATCGGTGTCCCTGGATTGGTTCAGTTTGATAAAGGAGTTGTCCTGTATTTGGTGAACGTAAAAGGGTGGAAGAAAGTCCCTCTTGCCGCGCTTCTTTCCCGGGAGGTCGGCCTTCCCGTATGGGTAGACAACGATGTGAACGCGATGACGCTCGGGGAATTTACTTATGGCGCCGGCAGGGGAGGGAAGAACATCGTTTGCCTCACTCTTGGAACGGGGGTGGGGGGCGGGATTATCCTGAACGGGGAGATTTATCGGGGGACAAGTTATGCGGCGGGAGAAATAGGGCATATTGTTATTCAAGAACAGGGAAGAGAATGTGCCTGTGGAGGAAAGGGATGTCTGGAAGCTTATATTGGGAATCGGCAGATCATGGTTTTGGGTAAAGGGCGGTATGGTTCTCCAAAGGAAATCAGCGACGCTGCCCGAAAAGGAGATCTTGTGGCTGCCGCTATTTGGAAAGAAGTAGGAACTCATTTGGGGGTTGCCTTGTCGAGCGTGATTAATTTGTTAAATCCCGAGAAAATTGTTATTGGAGGAGGAGTGGCGAACGCGGGAACGTTCTTATTTAACGAGGTTCACGAGACGGTCAGAAAAAGAGCCATGAAAGGACCAGCGGATTCTGTTAAAATTGTGAAAGCGC
Organism: Candidatus Omnitrophota bacterium; assembly: GCA_016177145.1. Classification (GTDB taxonomy): domain Bacteria; phylum Omnitrophota; class Gorgyraeia; order JACOVV01; family JACOVV01; genus JACOVV01. The sequence continues at coordinate 5,015 of JACOVV010000086.1, forward strand.
AATTAGGAGAAGATGCCGGGATCATAGGAGCGGCAGTATTAGCAGGGATCAAATAGCAAGTCAAAAGTAAAAACTTTTGACTTTTGAGTTTTGACTTTTAATTTAAGGAGGGTTCCATGAAGTTCTTTATTGATACCGCGAACTTGCAAGAAATTAAAGAAGCCAACGCGTTGGGGATTTTGGATGGAGTGACGACCAATCCCAGTCTTATCGCGAAGGAAGGAAAAGACTTTGAGGATCAGGTCCGTGAAATCTGCAAAATCGTCAACGGGCCTATTAGCGCCGAGGTGGTGAGTGTCGAGTCCGGGAAAATGGTTCAGGAAGGGAGAAAACTGGCGAAAATCCACCCGAATGTCGTCATCAAGTGCCCATTGACGCTGGAGGGATTGAAAGCGACCAAGACATTAAGCGGCGAAGGCCATCAAGTGAACGTGACTCTTTGTTTCTCAGCCAACCAGGCGCTGTTGGCGGCCAAGGCGGGGGCTGCTTATATTAGTCCTTTCATCGGAAGGCTGGATGATGTGGGGCAGGTCGGGATGGAGTTGATCGCCGATATCCGGCAGATCTATGACAATTACGGATTTAAAACAGAAATCCTCGCGGCAAGCATTCGGCATCCGATTCATGTCTTGGAAGCGGCGAAAATTGGAGCTGATGTCGCTACGATGCCTTATACTGTCTTAATGAGTTTAGTCAAACATCCGTTGACCGACATCGGACTGGCGAAATTCCTGAAGGATTGGGAAAAGGCGCCACAGAGGCAGTTGGTTTAATGGAAAATGGAAAATGGAGAATGGAGAATGGGAAAGGCAAAAACGCTAAGCCAGGAGTATTTGTTTTATCCATTATCCATTTTCTATTATCCATTTTCCTTTTAGTGAGCCCTGTTTTTTCTGAAGAGTCGGGCAATGACACGATCGACGTCAAGGCGGATGTCATCGAATATTTAGAACAAGGCCGCTTGTTGGTGGCCAGGGGGCATGTCGTCGCCACTTACCAAGGGACTCGCTTGGAAGCCTCTGAAGCCACGATCCAGGTTGACACGAAGATAGTGTCCTGTAAAGGGCGCGCTGTTGTTTACCAAAAGAATGTGACTTATGAAGGAGATGATTTGGTCTATGACTTTGGGCGCGAGTCGGGCCAAGCCGGGAGAGCCAGAATAAAAGCTCCTCCTGTTTTTGGCGGAGGAGATAAGATCGTCAGGAAAGAAACAGGGGAGTTTGAGATCGAAAACGGGTACTTGACTACTTGCGACCAGGATCAGCCCCACTACAAAATCACAACCAAGCACATTACGGTTGAGCCGGGGAATAAGGTGATCGCTCATAATGCCGTCGTGTGGGCGGGTCCTATCCCCGTTTTATTCGTTCCAAATTATACTCATTCGATTCAACACCGGCGGCCGAAGGTTTCAGCCATCGGCGGTCACCGCAAAGCGTGGGGGAGTTTTCTCCTGACGGCTTGGGAGTATGATCTGGGCTCTAATATCGAAGGACACTTCTTTCTTGACGAGAGAGATAATTTGGGACAGGGTTACGGAACTAAGGCGGTGTATCATTCCGCCGCATTAGGAGAAGGGGAAGCAAAGGTCTATTATACCCAAGAGCGCAGGAGGGATTTGCCGGAAGGAGCCGCCGCGGAAAAACAGCGGTATCAAACTTCTCTCCGTCATAGCTGGAAGATCAGCGGGAAAACAAGGACATTCTTTGAATATAACCGCCGGAGCGACTCCAATGTCGCCAAAGATTACTTCGAGCGGGAATACGAGAAAGAAAGAAACCCTGAAACTCACTGGGATTGGGTGCGCCACGCCGCCGCGGGTACGGCGGAGGTCTACATCCGCAAACGAGCCAACCGGTTTGAAAATGTTACTGAGCGCTTGCCTCAGTTAAGGTGGCATCTCAATAGTTTATCTCTGGCAGGCAGTCCGGTTTACTTTAGCTCAGATACGGATTTGACTTCCTTGAGGAAAAAGGACGCCAGCGCGAAAACCAGCAATGATGTTTTCCGATCGGACTTCATCAATAAGGCGGAAATGCCCTTGAAAATTGGTTCGTGGCTGAGTGTGGATCCCTACCTGGGGATGCGCGAAACAGTCTACTCCAGAGGAATAGCCAAGGAAGAAGCGCTGGCTCGCGGCGCTTTCTTAACCGGTATCAATGCCAATAGCCGTCTGGCCAGGGTCTACAACGGGTCCATTCCGCTCCGCCACGTTGTGACGCCGCAATTAAAATATGAATATCTATCTTCGCCAACTGTCGGCCGGGAGCAATTAATCAATACGGGAGACGTTGATCAATTGGCGCGGACCAGCCGGCTTCATCTTAATCTTGAGCAGAAATGGCAAACTCGACAAGTTGAAGAAAATGGGAATTCTACGGTCAAGGATTTGGCCCGGCTGCTGGTCAATAACCGCTACGATTTTGAGACCGAACGGGGCGGGGAGTTCGCGGTGACTTCGGCCGATCTGGAATTAAGGCCTAAAAAGGGGATTGCCGTTGACGCGGACACGATTTACGATCCCCCTTCCAAGGATTTTCTTCAATTTAATCTGGACGTTCGATTAGAACCGGAAAAAGGGGCCCATTGGGTGCTGGGGCACCGTTATCTCCAGAATAACAGTGTCCAAGAAACTTTGGAGTTTAGGACAATGTTGGCTTCGAATTGGAACTTAAGGGTTTATGAGCGGTTTAACGTCAAAAGTTACCGCGAGACAGGGGCCAAAAAAATTAATGAATTTCTGGAACAGGAATACACGCTGGTGCGAAACCTTCATTGCTGGGAAATGGAGTTAAACTATAACGTTGGATCAGGTCAGGAGTTCTGGGTTATTTTGCGGTTAAAGAAATTTGATCAATTACCCTTCACTCCCCTCCAGCAGAAATCGTATTTCCCCTCTCCAGGGGTGGAGTCGTAAGTCAATCCCGCCAGAAACGGCCTCGTTCAGGAATTTGGCTTGTCTAAGCCGCGGGTAGTGTGATATATTGAAAAGCCACTAATGAAAATTGCGGTGATTGGCACAGGATATGTTGGCCTGGTAACAGGGACTTGTTTTGCCAACTTAGGCCATCAAGTCATCTGTTTGGATAATGATGCGGAAAAGATCTCCCATCTCAAGGCAGGGAGTCTTCCCTTGTATGAACCGGGGTTGGGAGAGCTCTTTCAGAAGAACAAAACGGCCGGACGGCTTGATTTCACCACTGATTTCAAAGCCGCCGTTGCCTCGTCCGAAGTCATCTTTATTACGGTAGGGACCCCTGACAAGGGAAATGGAGAGGCGGATCTCTCCGCCATCGAAGCGGTCACAAAGCAAATCGGTTCCCTGATGACACAGTACAAGCTGGTCGTTGAGAAAAGCACCGTCCCGGTTGAAACCGGCAAGTGGATTGAGTATACGATCCGGCTGAACAGTCAGAACCGCGTGCAGTTCGATGTCGCTTCCAACCCGGAATTCCTGAGAGAAGGATCCGCCGTGGAAGATTTCATGAATCCCGATCGCATTGTTATCGGCGTCGAAAGTCCGCGGGCGGAACAAATACTGCGGGAACTCTATTGTTCTTTCTCCGCGCCCGTGATTGTGACCGATGTCAGAAGCGCGGAATTGATTAAACACGCGTCTAATTCATTCCTTTCGATGAAGATTTCTTTCATCAACGCGATCGCCAATATTTGTGAGCGGGTTGGGGCCGATGTCGTTAAGGTGTCCGAAGCCGTTGGATTGGACCGCAGAATCGGAAAGGATTTCCTGAACGCGGGAGTTGGTTTTGGGGGGTCCTGTTTTCCAAAGGACATCGCGGCATTTATTCGATTAGCGGACAAAGTAGGATACGATTTTAAACTGCTGAAAGCGGTGGAGGAAATTAACCGGGGACAGAGAAGATGGTTGGTCCATAAAATTGAAAACGCCCTGTGGATTTTAGAAGGCAAGACGATTGGAATCCTGGGGTTGGCTTTCAAGCCGGGGACGGATGACCTCAGGAACGCCCCTTCGCTGGAGTTGATGGAGTATTTGCTCAAGGAAGGGGGCCGGGTGAAGGCTTATGATCCTCAGGCGATGGAAAAGACAAAGAAACTGTTTCCGGCGGTGAAGTATTGTTCAGACCCGTATGAAACGGCGCGGGACAGCGACTGCCTGGTCTTGATGACGGAATGGGATGAGTTTAAAAAATTGGATTTTAAAATGATCAAAACACTCATGAAACAACCCATTCTCGTTGATGGAAGAAATTTATATCAACCCTTTGAAATGAACCAGATGGGATTTCAGTATATTGGAGTTGGAAGAAAGCAAGTCGTCACGAAAGATCAAAGAATCGTGGAGTGGACAAAGTCGCTGTATAACACCCTATAGACGATGAAAGGAATCATCCTTGCAGGAGGCCTGGGCAAACGGCTTTATCCGCTGACGAAGATTACCAATAAACATTTGCTTCCTGTCTTTAGCAAGCCGATGATTTATTATCCCCTTGAGACTCTTCTGGAAGCGGGAATCCACGATATCTTGATCGTGACAGGCGGAAATAACGCGGGAGATTTTTTGCGCCTGCTGGGGGATGGCTCTGAATTCGGGCGGTGCCATCTCAATTACACCTATCAACAGGGCGAAGGGGGGATCGCGCGCTCGGATGGCTGGAAACGGGGTACCGGGAGCGCGACGGCTGGCTGCTTAACGTCAAGGTGGATCC
>JACOVV010000079.1 GCA_016177145.1 Candidatus Omnitrophota bacterium
ATCGAGGAGACCGGCGCGACCATTGACGTCGAAGACGATGGAACGGTCGCCGTTGCCAGCACTGATTCCGCCAAAGGGGAAAAAGCGATTCAAATGATCCGTAATTTGACCGAAGAGGTCGAAGTGGGTAAGACCTATACCGGCAAGATCAAAAGGATCTTGAACTTTGGCGCTTTTTGCGAAATTCTCCCGGGCAAAGAAGGGCTCATCCACATCTCTGAACTGGAAAACAAGCATGTCGCTAAGGTCGAGGATGTGGTCAAAGTTGGAGATGAAGTGAAGGTCAAGGTCATCCAGATTGATGAATTGGGACGGGTCAATTTGAGCCGGAAACAAGTCCTGTCGCCGTAGGGGCGCGATTTATCGCGCCCGTTTGCATCATCACTGCCGGTTATCCTATAATGTAAAGATAATCGGCATTTTGTTTTCATGATGAAAAAACCGACTGTTGACGAGATTCTAGAGAAGAAAAAACAAGGGGAGCCGATTCTGATTTTAACCGCCTACGACGCTCTCTGGGCCTCTTTGCTGACGGAGAGCGGAGTGGATATTATCTTAGTTGGGGACTCAGTCGGGATGGTTCTGCTCGGTTATGAGACGACGACATCGGTGACCATGGAGGAGATGATCCACCACGCCAAGGCGGCGAGAAGAGGGGCGCCGGGGGCGCTTCTGATCGGGGACATGCCGTTCGGGTCGTATCACCAGAGTCCTCAGGAGAGCGTGGCTAACGCTTTTCGGTTTATCCGGGAAGCGGGGTGCGACGCGGTCAAAATCGAATGGCATTCCAGAGTTGTTGAGATGGTTCAGGCGATGATCGCCGCCGGCATTTCCGTGATGGGGCATGTTGGCCTCACACCGCAGACCGCTTCCCAATTAGGGGGCTATAAAGTCCAGGGGAAAGATCCCCAAAGGGCCAAGGAGATTCTGGAAGGAGCGGTTGCTTTGGAAAAAGCGGGTTGTTTCTCCGTGGTTCTGGAGTGCATCCCGGATTCCCTGGCCTCAGAGATCACAAAGAAATTAAATATTCCGACCGTCGGGATCGGCGCGGGTGTTCATTGTGACGGACAGGTCCTGGTGACTCAGGATTTATTGGGACTTTTTAATCGTTTTACCCCAAAATTTGTCAAGCGCTATGCCGATTTGCGTGAAGAAGCGGTGAAAGCGATCCGGCAATTTACCCAAGAGGTCAAAGAGAAAAAATTTCCTTCCATGGAGCAGACATTCCAATGAGTTTCAACTATCCGGTTTTTTTAAGCGTTGAAAAGAAAAAATGTGTCGTGATCGGCGGGGGAAATGTCGCCACGCGGAAAATTGCCGCGCTTCTCGCGTGCGGCGCCGAGGTGACGGTGGCCGCTAAAAAGGTAACTCAAAAAATACGCCGGTGGAGCGCCAAGAAGAAGATTCAATGCTTTATCCGGGAGTTCCGCCCTTCGGATCTCAAAGGGGCGTGGCTCGTCATCGCCGCGACCAACGATCCGGAGCTCAATGAGAAAATCTTCAAGGAATCCCAAAAGCGCCGTCAGTGGGTCAATGTGGTGGACAAACCGCCTCTGTGCCAGTTGATCTATCCTTCCGTCATCCGCAAAGGGGCGTTGACGATGGCGATTTCCACTAACGGTGCCAGTCCCGCCATGGCCAAAGCGATCCGGAAAGATTTAGAGAAAAACTTTATTCCCAAATACGAACAGCCGCTTAAAAAAATCGCGCGGCAGCGCAGGCAAGTGCTTAAAACCGTCGGCAGTGTCGAGAAACGCCGCCAGATCCTGAACCAGCTGGCTCAAGGGTTACTGAAAGGAATCTAAGTGAACCCGTTCCTGAAAATCCATATTCTCTTCTCCTCGCTCAGTTATCTGGCGTTTGTCCTGGCTTTCGTTTCAGGGGGCGTTTTTTTATGGATGGAGAGCCGGTTAAAGCGCAAACATCTTCCCCCGATGGGGCCTTTCGGCTGGTCGCTGGAATCAGTGGATCAGTTTAACGCGCGCTCTCTCGCCGTCGGGTTTATCCTGCTGACGCTCGGGATTTTGAGCGGGATTTTAGCGACTCACCAACGTTTCGGGAAACTTTTCGTCGGAGACCCCTCGGAGGTTTGGACGATCACGAGCTGGCTAATTTACGCCGCGATTGTCGCCGTCAGAGGGACCTGCACCCTCCGCGGCCGGAAAGTGATGCTGCTCGCGATACTGGCGTTCGGGATGTTTGTCTTTACACTCATCGGAGTCGGTTCATTTTTTAAAGGGATTCACTCGTTATTCTAATGAAACTCATCACAGTCGGCATCAACCATCAGACGGCGGAAGTGGAGGAGAGAGAAAAGATCTTTCTCCCGAGCAAAGATTTGGAATCGGCTTTGAAAGATCTGGCTAAAACCCCGCCGGTTCGGGAAGGGGTCATCCTTTCCACCTGCAACCGCGTTGAAATCTACGGGCTGGTGGATAACATTGACGCCGGTGAAGAACAGCTCAAGCGTTTCCTCTGCCGCAATGCCCCCGGGCAGATGGAGCGGATGGACGGCAAATGGTACACCCATGTGGATCATGGGAGCGTCGCGCATTTATTCAAGGTCGCTTCAGGGCTTGATTCGATGGTTTTGGGGGAGAGCGAGATTCTGGGGCAGGTCAAAAACGCCTACCAGGAAGCGGTCAAGGCGCAAACCACCGGCAAAGTGATGCACGCGCTCTTTCAGAAATCGTTTCAGGCGGCGAAGTTTGTCCGTGAACAGACCGGTATCGGCCGGGGGCTGGTGTCGGTCAGCTCCGTGGCGGTGAGTTTGGCAAAGCGGATTCTCGGCAGTTTAAACGGCCGCCGCATCATGGTGATCGGCGCCGGTGAGATGAGTTCGCTGACATTAAAATCTCTAAAAGAGAACGGCGTTTCGACGATGATTGTCTCCAACCGGAATTACGACAAAGCGGTCGAATTGGCGCGGCAATTCGACGCGAAAGCGATCAGCTTTGACGAGTTCCCCTCGGCCATGCGCCAGACCGATATCGTGATCAGCTCCACCGCGGCCCCCCATTTTATCATTACCCGCGAACAGGTGGTCCATTTGATGAAAGAGAGAAAACAACGGCCGTTGTTCCTGCTGGATATCGCGGTCCCTCGTGACGTGTACCCTGAGGTCAACGACGTGGACAACGTCTATTTATACAACATTGACGATCTTCAGGGGATCGTCAAGGAAAACCTCGATTACCGCCACAGCCAGTTGTCGCTGTGCCATTCTTTGATCCAGCAAAAATCGGAAAGGTTCATGTCATGGTTTCATCAGATTCGCTCATCACCATAGGAACGCGCGCCAGCCGCCTGGCATTGGCGCAGGCGAAAATAGCGGTGGATTCGCTCCAAAAACAGTGGCCGAAACTGCAATTCCAGATCGAAACGATCAGCAGTATCGGCGATCTGGACCCGGAGGCCGACTTTAAGGAACTTTCCGATAAACAGGGAAAAGGGATTTTTACCAAAGCGCTCGACGACGCCCTCCTGGATCGAAAAATTGACGTCGCAATCCATAGTTTGAAGGATTTACCGATCGAAATGACCGACGGCTTGTCCATAGAGGCGGTCCTTGAGCGGGAAGACCCGCGGGATTGCTGGATTTCCAAAGATAAAGTTTCTTTCGACCAGGCCCGGCAAGGGGCGGTAGTCGGCACCAGCAGTGTCCGCCGCGCCGCGCAATTAAAATATCAGAGACCGGATTTACAAATCGTTCCTTTGAGAGGAAACGTGGATACCCGAATCCGAAAGCTCAGGGAAGGAAACGGCAAGGAATCTCTGGATGCCGTGGTAATGGCGTTGGCCGGAGTCCGGCGCGCGGGGCTGGAGAAAGAAGTCACCGAAATTTTTTCTCACCGCCAGATGCTCCCCGCGGTCGGGCAGGGGGCGATCGCGTTAGTGATCCGGATGAACGATGAGTCCACTCAAGGGATCATTCGCGAAGTGGATCATCCGGAGAGTCATTCCGAGGTTGAGGTAGAGCGAGCTCTATTGGAGAAGCTGGGGGGTGGGTGTCATGTCCCAATCGCCGGAGCGGCCCAACTGGATCAGCAGGGGGCTGTCGTCACTTTGGAAGGGGGAGTTTTTTCTCCCGACGGCAAACACTCTTTGCGCGCGAAACTGACCGCCCCCAAAGTGGAAGGAAAACCGATGGCGGCGCGGTTGGCGCAGATGCTTTTGTGGCAGGGGGGTAACAAGCTCTTAGGATAAACTGCGAAAGAGGACATTATGTCGAGTGTAACAAAATACATATCAGTAATTTTAATGTGTTTAATATCCCTTGGACAGACAGGTTATGTGGGAGAAAGAGTTGTTCTTTCTCCACAGGGGCTTTTGGGTAAGACAATACCTAAAGAAGCAGCAACTCGGGTGAGAATAGTAGTGGCTGATGATTCCACGGGAGCGCTGAACGTTGCTTTGGGGATGATGAAAACTTCCGGAGAGAATGCGATGGTACTCTACGATCCTGAGGCGCTGACAACTATAAGAGATCACGCTATTGTCATTGATTCCAAGGCTGGCACTTTCTCGGAAAATGAAGCACAGGAACATAATCATGCTATTCGCGAGACATTAAGTAGGTCAGGAAAGCTTCCAGACATTAAAATTGATTATGCGCTTCGTAACTTGAGAAATGCTCTTAGTGGGTTTTACGGCGGATTCGATTACGACCTCATGTTTTTTGTCCCGGCAATGCCCCGTCTTGGGACTAAGACTGAACAAGGCACACACTTCATTTTAGAGGATAAACAATGGGTAGAGGTGCATCAAACGGACAAGGCGCAGCAATCTCGTCGGAAGATTACGACATCGAATTTGCGTGAGTTTATTCGTCTTGAGCTAGGTGTGCCTGAAGAACAGATTCTGCTAGTTCCTTTCGCTGTTGTTTCAGAAGGCCCACAGGCTATTAGCGCGTTTATTGAAAATCAGAACCTACCAAAAGGAACGGTGGTGATTCCTGATATTTTAAATAATGACCATCTTGGTTTTGTGGCTCAAGCTGTCCATCAAATGGAGGATGGAACTCTTGGTAAGAAACGCGAGATTCTTCGTGTCGGAGCTTCGGATTTTCTGCGTGCTCTTATGGTTCCAGACCCCGATCATACGCCAAGGTTGGAGTTGCCTTTTGCTCCGCTCCAAAGAAAAGGTTCCTCTTTAGCGCTGATTGGAACGACCAATCCAATGACGACTCAACAGATTGAAATTGCTCGCGAAAAAATTGGCAGTAATCTTTTGATTTTGGAATTGAATGTAGGTTCTGTTTTTAGAGGCGGTGTGGAATTAAAGAAAGAGGTCTCTCGTCTTCGTAGAGAGATGATTAAAGCACTAAAGATGAACCGCCCGATGATCCTTCAAACAGAGCGAAAACAAAGAGAAGTATCCCAGGATCAGGCGCATGCAATTGCCCAGGCATTAAGTGAGGTTGTTCGCCAGCGTGAGATCCTTTCGAAGATTACGGCGTTCTTCGTTTCAGGCGGGGAGACACTAGGGGCGTTGAGTGAAATCACCTCTGCGTCTGGGGTGGAAATAGCAGGGGAATTTTCCGAGCGGATTCCTTGGGGTACTTTCTACGGCGGCGAAGCAGATGGGATTCCTGTGATAAGTAAACAAGGGGGACATGATTTGGATCCGGACATCTTGCACCGATTTTTTAAGGCAGCGCAGACTCCTAACAAAAAAACATTTTCCTACAGGGACGTCATAAGGCAGTGGGAATGGATAAGAAATCATGAGGGTTATATTTATGATACCGTCGTCGTTGGAGGTGGAGCTGCTGGCGCAGGAGTTATTCGTGACTTGGCAACACGGGGCAATGTGAGTGCGGTTCTTGTGGAGCGTGATGATTTTGCGGCAGGCGCTTCAAGCAAATCAGGAAAAGCAATCCATCCAGGTGTCTGGTATTTGAGAATGGCTTGGCATCACTTATTACTTTCCTTGAAGCTGAGGAATGACCCAGAATTGCAACTCTCCTTTTGGGAGAACATGAGCGCCTTCTGGGATAATCTTCAGTTGGTTTGGGGAGGGACTCGGGAACGGAAACTCCTCGTTGAAACGACAAATGGCACGGTAGAGCCCCTTCCTCACTTAGCTCTGGTGTATCAGGATAGTCCCGATAAGAAATGGGAAGTGTTTTTAGGGCTAAGAATCTATGAGATCTTTTCATGGTTTCATCGAGGGAAATACGGCAAAATGAAAATTTACCATAACGCTGAACAAGTGAAGAAAGAATTGCCTTTTGTCGGAGAAAAAGGATTAGTAGGCGCTGTTCGATATTGGGACGCTAAAACGAATAATGACAAGGCGCTTGTCTTGAGGACGATTCGTGACGCCTGTTATCGGAGCACTGATGAATATCCCATTTTTGCGCTCCATCATTTTGATTTCAGGCACTATCAGTGGAGGGAACCAGCCGATGGTGGAAAGGGATATTTTGAAATTACTTTATTGGATCGGTCTTCAAAAGAAGAGATAGTGATCAAGGCGCGAACAATTACGAATGCAGCAGGAGCTTGGATTGACGAGGTACACAGAAAAACAGATGAGCCTGTAGAAAAGGATCTGGTAAAGTTTGGCGGAGGATCACAAGTCGAAGCCACCAATGCCTTCATCAACGAACAACTGAGTCAAGATAAAAACAACGCTTTCCGAACTGCTCTAGCGCCTCTTCGTAAAGAACGGCGGTATTTTTTTAGGTGGTACCATGAGAACGGAGTTTGGTTTGTTCGGATGGGAAGCACAGATCGCAAAGACAAGAGACCCGGCGATATCAGACCTACCGAAGATGAGGTCAGAGAGTTAGTCACGGCGTATAATAAAACGGTTTCGGATCCACGCTGGCAGATTTCAGAAAAAGACATTTATCACGCAGATAGCGGGATTCGTCCCCTGGTAAAACCCAAAGAGGAAGGTATCGGTCTGGGGAATCTTTCTCGTGCTTTTAAAATTATAGAGACCCAGCAGGGAGAAGGGAAAGTTTTTCACATGCTAGGTGTGAAACTGACCGAGATGAGATGGGCAGGATATGAACTTGGAAACCGGCTTAGCAGGGAATTAAGAAGGGAAAAGCCTGCTAGGAGGATTGGAAAATCTAGGACGAATAGAACTCCATTCTTGAGAGTTGAAGGAGAAGAATCTTACAGGATAAATTACGAAAACTACAACAAAGACAATGATGAATATTTGCGGAGAAGAATTAAATATCTAGTGAACTATGAAATGTTGGCTCATTTTGCCGATTACATGTTTCATTATGGAGGACTCCGCGACTCCATGCGTTTTGACGAAAAAGGGAAACCCGGGCTTAATGTTGAGAAGATGAGATTCCTTCACGGTGTCCTTGGCGATCTATTGAATTGGAATCTCTATGAAAGGGAAGAGGAATGGCAGAAGTTTTGGTCTTCCTATGAACGGAATATGGCCGCTGTGAAAGCGTTAGCAGCAGACGAACCCGTCTTCTCTTTAACAGAAGAGTTTTTATAGGAAAATAGAGACGTTCCTATTTTTAGTAGAAAGGAGAATTGATTCATGAGCTTATTAACGGGTTTTCTGATGGTAGTTTTTTTATCACTGTCTAGGCCGATAAGCGATTTCGGCGAAGAGAGTTATTTTTATCAGAATCGCTATCTTGCTCCTAAAGGGAGTCAAGTTAGTTACGCACTGCCTCGAGAAGAAGTAGCATTGGATGAAAATGGGAGACCCCGAGCGTTGGGGGCTGATTTGACTCCTTTGACTGCTGCGCTTCAACTTGTCTCAAGCACGGATCCTAGAATGCGGAGTGATATTATTTCACTTCTACGAAGTGGCATAGAGTGGATCAAGAAAATCAAAGTGATCGCCCTTGACCTGGCAGGGGTGGTTTGTAGAAATGGAATGGTTTTGGCAATGCAGAGGTTAAGTAAGCGTTTAAGCACGGATGATTTAAGGGTAAGTTATGATGATTTAAAGGATATATTTACTGGAAATGATTTTTTTCTGTGGACCAAGAATGAGATCAGTGAAAATGAATTTTGGCAGAGAGCAAATACATTGTTTAAGCACAAATACGGCACAGACTTATTTGCCTTGGCGCCACGAGAGGAGATCAGGGATATATGGTTTGACGCCTATGAGATATTTCCCGGAATGGAACAGTTAATACGGGAGTTAAGAAGGAAGGGATATAGAGTGATATTATTCACAAATAACACGAAGGAAAAATTTGATCATACTAGACGTCGTTATGATTTTGACGAGTTATTTAATGGAATCCTTAATTCGGCAGACATGGGATTGTCTAAAAAAGATCACCAGATTTATGATGAGATGCAGAGGTGGACCGGTGTTTCTCCCGAAGAAATACTTTACGTGGATGACGTAGAGGAATTCCTTCTGTACGCACGTGCTAAAGGAATCCGCACACTTTGGTATTCCAACCTGAGTGAAACTCCTTTAAGCGAAAAAGCAGTCGTAGCAGAACTTTTACATAGTAAGATCAGTAGAATCCTTGATGGAATAACTGTGGAACAAACTGATACGCAAATTGCACTCTAACCCTATACTTTTCATGAAAAAAACTGGCAAGGTCTATCTTGTGGGCGCGGGGCCGGGGGATCCGGGTCTCATTACTTTTAAAGGGATCCAGTGTCTCAAAAAAGCGGACATTGTCCTCTACGACGCTTTGGTCAACAGCCGGCTCTTGGAATGGGCGCCTCAGGCCGAGAAAATTTACGTCGGGAAGCGGGGAGGGCATACCTCCATCACCCAGAAAGAGATTGAACGGTTACTGATTCGACACGCGCAAGAGGGGAAGACGGTGGTGCGGCTTAAAGGAGGCGATCCGTATCTTTTCGGCCGGGGGGCGGAGGAAGTGGAAGAATTAGTCGCGCGAAAAATTCAATTTGAAATTGTTCCCGGCGTAACGTCGGCGCTGGCCGCTCCCTGCTACGCGGGAATTCCGCTCACTCACCGGAAGTGGAGTTCCTCCGTCGCGATCGCGACCGGCCATGAAGACCCGGACAAACCGCAGTCTACTCTGCGCTTGGAAGAGCTCGCTCAAGGGGCGGACACATTGGTCCTCCTGATGGCGGTTTCGCAGTTAAAAGAGATCACTCAACGCCTTCTAAAATCGGGGCGCAAGAAAACAACGCCGGCCGCTCTAGTCGAGTGGGGGACCACTCTCCATCAGAGAATCGTCACCGGAACTCTGGCGAATATTCTGCAAAAAGCCAAACAGTCCGGCATGAAGCCCCCTTCGGTTTTCGTGGTGGGGGACGTTGTCCGCCTGCGGCAGTCACTCAATTGGTTTGAAAAGAGGCCGCTCTTTGGAAAACGAATTTTAGTCACCCGCGCCGCGCGTCAAATTCCGGAGTTTCGCGCCCTGTTAGAAGAGCAGGGGGCTTCGACGGTGGATTTACCGATGATCGAAATCGTTCCGGCCAATCCCGGCGGATTCAAGAACCGAATGGAATATGAATCGTACGACTGGGTAGTTTTTACCAGCAGTAACGGAGTGGAGCAGTTCTTAACCCGGCTCAAAGAAATGGAGATGGATATCCGCGTTTTAAAGAAAGCCAAAATCTGCGCCATCGGCCCCAAAACAGCCGAGCGGCTGAAAACAGCGCAGCTCAAAGTGGACTTGGTCCCGGAGAAAGAGTTCCGCGCGGAAGGAATTTTGCAGGCGTTCAGCCAGTGGGGATCGGTTCTCGACAAAAGAATTGTTTTAATCCGCGCCGAAGAGGGAAGGGATGTCTTGCCGGACGGTTTAAGAGAAATGGGGGCCGAGGTTGAGCAAATTTCCATTTACCAAACCGAACCGGTGAAACATCCACCCAGCGTCGTGCGGCAGATCAAAAAAGAACTTACCCAAAGAAAAATTCACGCCGTCACCTTCACCAGCCCGTCATCGGTGAACAGTTTCTTGAGCAGTTTCGGCAAAGAAGCACTCAAGAGAACCAAAGTCGCCAGTCTTGGCCCGGTGACTTCGGCGGCCTTGAAAGAAGCGAAGGTTCATGTGGCGATCGAGGCGCATCCGTACACCATTGAAGGATTAACCGAGGCGTTGGTAAGAAGATTATAAGCAAAAGGCGTAGGGGCAGGCCCCCGTGCCTGCCCTAACCGTAGGGGCGGACCTTGTGTCCGCCCTTTCTAAAATGGAGACGGGGAGTGTTCTTCTTCAAGCGAACCGGACATTCCTGACGATGGAGCAGGGCAAAATGTTTCCCTCGCTCCGTCTCGCCGAAAGATACAGGAAAAGAGGAGGATAGCTGTTTTCGAAAAAACGCGGTCTCGCACTCTCGTGCTCGCCGCTCTGGCTCTCGGAACCGACCCGTCCTTCGTTATGCGTTTATTTTGGACAAATAGGAAAACTCGGACGGGTACCCCGGTTCCTCCGAGATGTTTTTCTCAAACAGCTATCCTCCTCTTAATTAGGCAATGAAAAGATACTCGGCTCGAATGTCGCTCGGGAAAACATTTTGCCCTTAACTAGTTTGTCATTCTGAGCGAAGTCCCCGCCGTAGACGGGTCCGCCTCCGGCGGAGAAGAATCTTGCTTTTAGGTTAGGAAAGATCAATGTCTGTTTCAAATTCCTTGAATCTTCCTGTGGGACGCTATAGACTAATTCTAAATGATAAGTCTATTTTCTAAGAGGCACAAGCAAGCAATTTTTGAAAAAAGGATCGGCCACATAATGTCCGATCGTTTGCGCAGACGATTATGGATGCTTTTAAAAGAATACGATTTTTCTTGGAACTATCAACCCGATCCCAATGATAGATGGATTGATACAACAAGTGCTTTGCAAGAAGTCGAACGAGAGTTGTGTCGGCAATATGGAGAAGATCGATTGGTCGCTTTTGATGATACTAATAAACGTATGCCTGTCGATCTTGAAAGATTTTCCAAAGGTGCCTATCCTGCCCAAGTGCTTGACATGGTAGAATGTTTCTACGGTTATTTGGAGGGAAATAACAAGCCAACCTTTCAGCAAGAGATCAACAGTATTTTTGAAGAAGAGAATTCTCCATGGCGACTTACGGATGGGCAGTTCTTTAAGGTCGACTCAAAGTTTCTTCAAATGCAAGTTGTTGCACGAGCCCATGAATTGCTCGAATCGAAAGGATACGAAGGCGCACTTGAGGAATTCAAGGAAGCCCGTAATGATCTAGTTTCAGGCGATTCCAAGGGTGCTATTAGCAATGCGTGCAAGAGTTTAGAAAGTGCCATAAAGGTAATTCTCCAGAAAGAATCTGGTAACGCGAGTGTTCTTATTCGCGAACTTAACAAAATTGGATTTTATTCCGACATTCCAGAAGAAATAGGTCAAGCATTCGGCGATACAGTATTAATGTCGTTGCCATTCATTAGAAATAAACTTGGCGGGCATGGCCAAGGTGGTAAAGTAGTGAATGTGCCGAAGCACTACGCGGAGCTTGCTGTTCATTTAGCAGCTAGCCTCATTCTTTTTATAACACAAAAGTCTATCGAGCTATCTTTATCTAAAGGTAAAAAGGAACCAAAAGAAGAAAGACTGCAACAAAAAATGGAAACGGTGGAAGAAGATCTGCCTTTCTAACTGTAAATAAACGGCGCCGCTTCTCTTTTTCAGTTCTTCTCGTCTAAGCCCTCACTCGCCTTTTCGGCCCGTGCCGTATAACCCAGTTGCTTTAAAAAAAGATGGGGGTTCTTGAAATCATCGTATAATTATGATATAATTATAATGTAGTTATGGAATCATTGGAATTTATATGGGATAACCGGAAGGATCGGCAGAATCAAAGGAAACACGGTGTTTCCTTTGAGGAGGCGAAAACTGCTTTCTATGATGAAAATGCAAGAGTCATTTATGATCCTGACCATTCGATGGAGGAAGATCGGTTTATCCTTTTGGGTCTTAGTGCAGGACTGCGCATATTAGTCGTATGTCATTGTTACCGTGAAAAGGAATCGAGAATAAGAATTATTTCAGCAAGAAAGGCGACAGGGAAAGAGCAAAATCAGTACAAGGAGAATCTATCATGAGAAAAGAATATGATTTTTCAGAAGCCAGAAAAAATCCATACTCAAAGATATTGAAACATCAGATAACGATTCGGATTGAATTGGATGTGATAGATTATTTTAAAGAGTTATCACGATCGACAGGCATTCCTTATCAGAACCTGATCAACCTCTATCTTAAGGATTGCGTAGACTCCCACCGCACGTTATCGTTAAAGTGGGCTTCGTGAGGTTCTCTTTTTCAGGTGTTCTCGTCTAAGCCCTCACCCGCCTTTTCAGCCCTCGTCGGTATTAAAACCGATCCAGTCATCCCGCGGCACGAGTTGAAATACATATTGCAATATGTATCTAAATATGGTATATTTACACTAGGCGAATGAGTGACTCTAACTTTGAATGGGATGCCAATAAGAATCGTTTGAATCAAAGAAAACATGGTATTTCATTTGAGTTGGCTCAGTTTGTGTTTCTTGATCCGAGACGTGTTATTGCAAGAGATTTATTTCATAGTGGTTACGAGCAGAGATATTATTGCATAGGTCAAGTGGGTGATGGAATTATGACAGTCCGCTTTACCTATCGAGACGCGAAAGTAAGGATTATTGGCGCTGGATATTGGAGAAAGGGAAAGGTGATTTATGAAAGAGAAAATAAGATACACCAATGAGCCCATGGAAGCGGAGGTCATTAAAGATTTCCTGCCTCCTCCGGAACATTTGGTGCCGAGGGAAGACAACGTTAAAGTCACCGTGACGTTGAGCAAATCGAGCATTGATTTTTTCAAGAAACATGCCCAGAGGCGGCACACGCATTATCAGACGATGATCAGGAGATTACTGGATTTGTACGTGGCCCAGCATCAGTAAAATCAGAACCGGTGAGAGGTAATATGCCCAAAACGCCAAAGTCAAATGTTGATGTCTGGCTTGAAAGAGAGACTGAATATAAGAGGAAATCTCTCGAAAGCGCCTCCCGATATTTCGATGCCAATGATAATCTGACGGTGAATACCCTTGAAGCCGTGTATGGAAAAGAAAGCAGTTTCGGGACGATGCTGGGGGAGCGTGGTTCTACAGACGCGGCTGGACATTTTCAACTAAAACCGGATACTGCTAGAAAGTATGGTTTAAGCGTTTCGAAAAATAACGACCAGCGTTTTGACAT
>JACOVV010000080.1 GCA_016177145.1 Candidatus Omnitrophota bacterium
GTGAACCTGACGGACGGGCTTGATGGCCTTGCCATCGGTTGTTTGATTCTGGTCAGCGTGGCGTTCGCCTTGATGAGTTATGTCAGCGGGCACTTTAATTTCAGCGGTTATCTGGGAGTTTCCTATATACGCGGGGGAGGAGAACTTGCCATTTTCTGCTCAGCCCTTGTCGGCGCCGGAATGGGATTCTTGTGGTTTAATACCTACCCGGCGGCGATCTTTATGGGAGACACGGGGGCGCTGGGGCTTGGCGGCGCCGTCGGCGCCGTGGCTTTGATGATCAAAAAAGAATTACTTTTGGTTTTGGTCGGCGGCATTTTCGTGATGGAAGCTGTCTCGGTGATTTTGCAGACGGGCTCCTATCGTTTGCGGGGGAAGAGGATTTTTAGGATGGCGCCTATTCACCACCATTTTCAATTAGGCGGATGGTCTGAACCCCAGGTCATCGTGCGGTTTTGGATTATTGGATCGTTATTGGCGTTGTTATGTTTGGCGACGTTGAAATTGAGGTAACTGGTAGGGGCAGACCTGTGTGTTTGCCCTGAACGAATGTAGAATGTAGGGGCGGGTTTTAAACCCGCCCCTACGGAAGGGCGCACGCCCCTACATGAATGGAATAAATAGATATCATGGATTTTACGAGTAAACGTGTCACGGTCATCGGCCTGGGCAAGAGCGGCATTGCTGTCGCGAAACTGTTAGCTCGAAACGGCTGTCGGGTTAAAATAACCGAGGCCGGCGATCAGTCGTCGCTCAGACTCCGGGCGGAGGAGATGAAGAAAATCGGCATCTCAGCGGAATTGGGAGGGCATCGGGAGGATTTTTATTCCGACGCCCAATGGATGGTTCCCTGCCCTGGGGTGAAACCTGACGCCGGCCCTCTTCAATGGGCAAAGAGGAATCGGATCCCAATCCTGAGTGAAATGGAAGTAGCTTACCGGTTTACTCCTTGTCCTGTCATCGGGATCACCGGCACCAACGGTAAAACGACAACGACCACATTAATAGGACGGATTTTGGCGAGTGCCGGCTGGAAGGTCAGGGTTGGGGGAAATATCGGGACTCCTCTCTCGGATTTTGCCGCTGAGTTGGCTCCGCAACATTGGGTCGTTTTGGAAATCAGCTCCTTCCAATTGGAATACATTGAGCGGTTCCGTCCGAAGATAGCCGTGCTTCTCAATATGACGACGAATCATTTGGATCATCATCAGAATAAGGAAGAGTATTTTGCCATGAAGGCGAGAATCACGGAATGTCAACGCGCTGATGATTGGCTGATCCTAAACGCCAAGGACGAGCGGCTCAGGAAAGTCGCGGAAAAGAGCCGGGCAGGCGTTTTGTTTTTCAACGGAGAAGGAGACACGGAATACGCCAACGATAATTTTAAGGCGGCCGCCGCCGTGGCAAAGGTCTTGGGGATTCCGGAAGGAATTGTGAGCCGGACGTTGCGGGATTTTAAAGGGATAGAGCATCGTTTAGAGGAAGTCTTGGTTGTGGACGGGGTTCGTTTTATTAATGATTCCAAGTCTACCAGCGTGGACAGCCTTCGCTGGGCTCTCCAGAATCTGCCGGCGCCCGTTCATTTGATTGCTGGAGGCAGGGATAAGGGAGGGGATTTCACCGAGCTCAATGAGTTTCTACGGCAAAAAGTCAGGCGGATTATTTTAATTGGAGAGGCGGCGGAGAAACTTCGCAAGGACTGGAGCCGCCTGGAAATTCCCGTAGAGTTGGCTTGTTCTTTGAAGGAATCAGCGGAACTCGCCTACCGAAACAGTCCCGCGGGAACGTCTGTTCTTCTTTCACCCGGTTGCGCGAGTTTTGATATGTTTCAGAGCTATGAGGACCGCGGGAACCAGTTTAAAAGAGTTGTCATGGAAATATCAAAGAGAGAAACCGCCAATGCGCCTGGAAGGTGATCCCTTGCGCCAGATACGGATTGCTATCTTTTTGATAGGATTAACGCTGGCGGCTCTGGGCGCCGTGATGGTTTACAGTTCCAGCGCCGTTTTCGCCTATGACGTCCACAGGGACGCGGCGTATTATCTAAAAAGACACCTTCTGTTTCTGTTCGTTGGGATCGTGGGGGCCGCCGGGGTCATGGGAGTGGAGATGAATCGTCTTCGCCGGCTGGCGAAACCGATGCTTTTTCTCACGATGCTCGCGCTCGCAGCCGTTTTGATCCCGGGCATCGGGCAGGATCTGGGA
>JACOVV010000077.1 GCA_016177145.1 Candidatus Omnitrophota bacterium
ACATTGCAATGTGCCCCTACCTCATTCAAAGCAATTAACGGGAAATAGATACTGTACAAATGGTATTTTAAATAAAAAACCTTCGGAAATCCAGTCCCTGTGAAAAAATCTTCCTTCCACGATCCATCGGGGAGTTGGCTATGAACCAGGTACTGAACGCCTCGTTGGAATTCGGTAGTCTGAAAATCACCGGCGGCCATCAACGCCATCAAAGCCCACGCGGTTTGACTGGCGGTGCTGGGTCCTTTCCCCTTTGTCGCGGGATCGTCGTAAGAAGAACAACTTTCTCCCCAGCCGCCATCGGTATTTTGGCATTGTCGGATCCAGTCAGCGGCTCTCTGAAAACGCTCCTGACTCAAATCAATCCCCGCGGCCCGCAGGCCTCTCAACGCGAAACAACTTCCGTAGATGTAATTCACGCCCCATCGTCCAAACCATGGACCATCTGGTTCCTGATGGTTGAGTAAGAACGCGACTGCTCGATTCACGGCGGGATGAGGCGTTTTATATCCCATCTTGCCGAGCAGCTCCAGCACTCTCCCTGTAATATCGCAGGCGCTCGGGTCGAGCATGGCGTTGTGATCGGCGAACGGGAAAAAAGTCAAGGGGACGCAGTTGTTGTTTTTGTCAAAAGAACTCCAGCCGCCATCTTCATTTTGCATGCTTAGAATCCATTCGACGCCCCGCTTGATAACAGGGGCCATTGGAATTAGGGGCCTGGCCCCTAATTTTTCTCCGCAGGAAAGAAGAGCCAGCAAAACCATCGCGGCGTCATCCACGTCGGGATAAGGAGCGTTTCGAAATTCGAAAAACCATCCTGACGGTTCAACAGAGGGATTTTTTACTTTCCAGTCGCCGGCAGTCCGGACTTCTTTAGAAAGAAGCCAGGCGATTCCTTTTTGAATACCCCCCTCACCCAGCCCTCTCCCCCTAAGGGGGAGAGGGGAAGGGTGAGGGGAAAGGGCATACAACGCCAGCGCCGTGTCCCAGACCGGAGAAAAGCATGGCTGGACGCGGATGGTCTCATTACCGGGTTCTTTTTCTTCAATTTCCAAATCATGCACCTGCCGGATCGTTTCTTCAAAAATGGGATTGCCATCCTCATAGCCTAATCCTTTGAGCGCGATGACCACATTGATCATCGAGGGATAAATGGCCCCCAGCCCGTCGGAATCGGCCAGACGTTCGAGAATCCAGTTTTTGGCCGTCCGCAGTGAATGGGCGCGAAGTGGTTTCCAAGGGGAGTGTTCCAGAAGCTTCAAAATGGAATTAAATCCCAGGAAAAAATTTCGCCACAGTTTTCCTCCGAGTGAATTTGGAGAAATGGCCGGAATAGATTTGCGTTGAGGCGTTGCCCACAGTTCATCCAAGAAATCAGATGAAACGGCCGCGCAAGAGGGGCGGGTAGCGTAAATAATCGAGAGAGGAACCAGGATCGTCCGCGTCCAGGCGGAGACTTCGTAGGTATTAAAAGCAAACCAGTTGGGCAATAGAATAATTTCCGGGGGAAGGGCCGGAATTTCACTCCAGGGATAAAGCCCAAAAACCGCGAGATAAGTTTTTTCAAAACTGTTAATCCGTTCAAGTCCGCCGAGGCGCCGTGCGGTCTGGGCCGCTTTCTTCATATGAGAGGCGTCGGGGGAGTGCCCCGTCAGTTTTAAGGCAAAGTAAGCTTTAATTGTCGCGTTCAGTTCCGCGGGGCCGCCGGCGAAAATGTTCCATCCGCCGTCAGGAAGCTGTTTGGAGAGAATGTAAGCCGTAAGTTTTTGATTCCGCTCGGCACTCTGCCGTCCCAGAAAAAAGTCGAGTTTCAGGGTGTCCGATTCAAGAGTGGTGTCCGCTTCAAGTTCCCCGCACCAGTATCCGTCGGCATGCTGGAGGGAAAGCAGATACCGTTGGGCGGAAGAGATCGCCTCTTCAGCAGTGGTGGAGACCGCTTCTTGGGCAGGGGCGGGTTTAAAACCCGCCCCTACTGAGCGATTCTCTCCCACGAAATGGTTCCTTCCTGGCCTAAAAACTGTTTGATTTGAGTGAAGACTTTTTGAGGAGAAAGTTCCGCTTGCTCCAGGAGCAGTTCCCTTTTCCCATGCTGGAAGAACTGATCCGGCAGGCCGAGTGGGAGAAGATGGGTCGGGGAATTCCCTTTCGCGCGGAGCGTCGAAAGAATCGCCGCGCCAAAGCCGCCGCGGACAGACCCTTCTTCGAGAGTGACGACGTAACGATAGCGGCTTGATAACAGATCCAGGAGTTCGGAGTCAAACGGTTTCAAAAACCGGGCATTGATGACCGCCGCGTCAATGGATTCGCGCTCTAATAAAAACGCGGCTTCCAGCGCCGTGTAAGTCATCGTCCCGGCGGCGATGATGGCGAGGTCCCGTCCCGGGCGGATCCACTCGGCTTTGCCGAATTGAAGCGGTGGGTGCGGGAGGCGGCCCATCAATTCCGTGACAGAATTGGGCGTTGCCGGGATTCCTCCTCGTGGATAGCGGATCGCGATCGGCCCTTTGTGATTCATCGCGAATTGCAGCATCATATCAAATTCATCCAGGTCCCTCGGCGCCAGAAGGACGATATTGGGGAGCGCCCCCAGATAAGAGATATCGAAGACCCCATGATGGGTGACGCCGTCTTCACCCACGAGCCCAGCCCTGTCCATGCAGAAAATCACCGGCAGGGTCTGCAGGCAGACATCGTGAATTATTTGATCATAGCTGCGCTGTAAGAACGTGGAGTAGATGGCAACGACCGGTTTGGCCCCTCCTTTGGCTAACCCCGCGGCCAAAGCCACGGCATGCTGCTCCGCCATCCCGACGTCGTAGAACCGGTCCGGGAAAGTTTGAGAGAACTCCACTAACCCTGTCCCATCCGGCATGGCGGCGGTAATCGCCACGATTTTAGAATCCGCTTTCGCCAGTGAGATCAATGTTTTGCCGAATCGCTGGGTGAAAGTTTCCTGGGAGGATTTCTTGATGAATTCTCCCGTCAAAGGTTCGAACGGGGTCACTCCATGGAATTTCCAGGGGTGCTGTTCCGCCAGCGGATACCCTTTTCCTTTGGTTGTCAACACGTGCAGGAGAAGAGGGCCTTTGATCGGTTTCAGTTTTTGGAAGGTTGTCAGGAGCGCGTTGATATCATGCCCATCCACCGGGCCAAAGTAACGGAGGCCGAATTCTTCAAAGAGAATGCCCGGGACCAAAAGATTCTTTAAACTCTCCTCAATCCGCTTGGCCGCTCTCACCAGCCGGAATCCGAATCGGGGAATCCGCGCCAACCGCCGCTCCATCTCTTTACGGACGCGGTTATAGAGAGGATCGGTCAGAATCCGGTTTAAGGAACGGGTCAACGCCCCCACGTTGGGAGCGATGGCCATTTTATTATCGTTCAGGATAATCAGGATGTCTTTCTTGAGATATCCCGCGTGATTGAGCGCTTCTAACGCCATCCCGGCCTGGATAGAGCCGTCACC
Organism: Candidatus Omnitrophota bacterium; assembly: GCA_016177145.1. Lineage (GTDB taxonomy): Bacteria > Omnitrophota > Gorgyraeia > JACOVV01 > JACOVV01 > JACOVV01. Next base: position 3,467 of record JACOVV010000077.1, read on the forward strand.
GATGATCGCGACGACTTTATAAGATTCTCCCAGAAGATCTCGGGCATTGGCCAACCCAAGAGCGGTGGATATAGAGGTAGCGCCGTGCCCAATCGTGAAGAGGTCGTAGGGGCTTTCATCTTTATGAGGGAAACCGCTGATTCCGCCGAACTGGCGAAGAGTATGGAACCGATCCCGCCGGCCAGTGAGGATTTTGTGAGCGTACGCTTGGTAGCCGACGTCCCAGACTAACTTATCTATAGGGGTATTAAAGGCGTAATGGAGGGCGACGACTAGTTCAATCGCTCCCAGAGGGCCCCCAAAATGTCCCCCGACCTGAGAAACGGTACGGATGATTTCTTCCCGAAGTTCCTGTGCCACTTGCGGTAACTGTCCTGCCGAAAGCCGGCGTAAGTCCGTAGGGTCTTGAATCTGATCTAATAATGCTGGCATGAATGATCCCCGATGTAAAAGACAGGGCTTTCATTATATACGCAGTGCCAAGGAAAATTCAAGGGGATTGTGGTATACTTGACTTCATGAGATTACAACGCGCGTTAAACCAGGGAGTTAGGATAAAACGTTTATCGGCTAAAGAAATCGAACGAAATGTTCTGGCGGTACTGCAATCCTCCGATTTTGTCCGGCAGCTTCGTCTTTATGGAAAGCAAAAACCATGGAAACACACCCGTACTTCGAACTCTTAGGACAATTAACAAAGCAGAAGGCGCGCTACTGCGTTGTGGGGCTTCTAGGGGCTTCTTTCTACGGTTCGACGTTGAGCACCTATGATTTAGACTTGGTGGTCGAACCCACAGAAGAGACCCTGGAGAAAATAAGATTATTTTTCCACAGGCAGAAATTTTCTGAAATCGCCGTTTATCATGGAGAAATCTTAAAACAACCTCCGACTCACGGGGAGGTCTTGCGCAAGAAAATGACGCTTCTCTTTACCGATTCTTATGGATTGTCTATTGACGTCATGACGCAGATCAGCGGGATTGATTTTAAAACTGTCTGGCAGAAACGCAAAAAATTCTCCATGCAAGGGCGGCAAATCTGCGTTGCTTCTTTGGAACACATTCTGCTCTCAAAACAAAAGGCGGGCCGCGAGAAAGACCTGCTTCATGTAAGACGGTTGCAGGAAATGCTAATAGAGGGACAAAACAGACGTTTGGGTAAACGAATTAAGAAATAGTTTAGGGTGGAGTAGACTGGCTAGGATTTCTAAACTATCCACCAGCCGTGGCCCGGGGCGGTTGAAGTAACTGGAGCCGTCTACCGCGAAGACTTTCTTGGCGCGGACTGCAGAAAGAGTTTGCCATCCGGGGAGTGCAGTAAGCAGGGAGATATCCCGCAAAGTTTTTTCAATCGTAAATCCACACGGAATTAACACCAGCACTTCCGGGTCGTATTGGCGGACTTGGTCCCAGGTGATTTTTTTCGCTTTACCGGGGCCGGGATTCAAGCCGTGTTCCCCGCCGGCGAGTTTCACTAATTGCGGGCTCCAGCTCCCGGCCGCCATGAGCGGTTTGAGCCATTCCAGCAATAGAACTCGCGGGCGTTCTTTAGTGGAACGGACGATCTCGTGTACCTTTTCAATTCTCTGCCGCCATTGGGCAATGACCGTCTCCGCCTGTTGCTGTCGTCCGGTCGCGATGGCGATTTTTCGCAGGTCTTCAAATAGATCTTCCAGAGAGTCCGGTTGAAACGAAAGAATTTTTGGATGCGGGAATGGAAGTTTCGCTACCGCCGCTTCGACTTCATCGTAATCCACGGCGCAAACGTCGCACTTGGCTTGGGTCAAGATCAACTCCGGCCGGAGCGATTCTAACAGAGACTGGTCAATGTGATACAGTGCATGGCTGTTTTTTACTTCTTTAGAGACCTGTTCGTGGATCTGCTCGGTGTTCAGGTTTTTAGCGATGCCGCTGGAGGTGAGGATCGGCCGGTCAGAAACTTCAGGAGGGTAGTCACATTCGTGTGAAATACCGACGATCTGATCGGCCAGACCCAGCGCGCAGGCGAGTTCGGTATTGCTGGGGAGAAGAGAGATAATGCGCATGCGACTAATCTACCACGAAGAGTGGGGAACGGAAGAGGAAAAACAGAAAAGTCAATCTCTTGACTGTTGAAAAATCTAGGGTATACTTATTCCACTTAGTTATCTATGAAACCACAACTGATTCTCATAGTTAGTGTTAGTTGTATGTTTTTCCAATTTAGCTTTGTCTGGGCACTCCCGTTACCCAACGAACCGGATAATCAGGCACGAATCCCTCCGGCAAACCCTGCGACCCCAGGGCAAAACAGTGGCATAGACCAAGATCGTGACGGCATTTCAGACATCTTAGAAGATTCCCTGAACAACCGAACCCTATCCATGCAAAACCCGCAGCAAGAATCGTTCCCCCACTTAGATGTGAATGAAGATAGCGTTGTTGATCTTTTAGACCTCCAAGCAATCGCCGCTGCCTTTAGAACGCAAGATAGCGATTATGATTTTGACCAAAATGGAGCCATTGATATCAGTGATCTTGTCTCTGCCGCTAGGCTCTATGAAGCCAAAGTTGTTAAAAACACTGTTGACGGTACAGATGTTCTCTATTACTTGAATCCAACCGACCAGAGAATTTATCAATTCAACCGTCAAAAAGGGTTAGGGCAGGTTGGGCAATTTGTTCATCACGCACTATCCAGCGGTGCTGAGGTTTTTGTCGTTTCCCTGGACAATAAAACGCAGTTCTGGGGGATGACGGATAGAAATGGGAAATTTCTTTTATCCTCATTTCTAACCACTAGAAAGGACAATATGGAAATGATCTCTAGATTTGCGACGATTCTAGATATCGTCCTTCATGGGCCTTCCAACGGAGAGAGTTTTAATGAGGAGAGTCTACTGCGGCAAGTGGAAGAACAATCCCTTTATACAGGCGAAGCTGGCTCTTACCAATTAGTTAATCTCGACCCTGATCTCTTTGTTTCTTTCCTGGCCGCGCTGATAAGAAATAAAGATTTGTTTCATTTTTCCGATCAAGAAATGACCAGACTCATTGCGAGTTTCCGGCCATCCGAGGTGAAAAATGGGCTAAGACTTTCCGATGATGGGCAATTCGATTCTCCTTCCAGTGGGACCTTTTTGATCGAAACGCTCTCAAATGTTCTCTTGCAAAATCCAGCGATAAGCCCTCAGAGAATGAAATATTTCGTATTCGCTTTAGCCCGTACTTGGAAATCCGGACATACTTTCAATCTGGAGGACAAAACAAGAATAAAATCTGTCGTCGAACAGTGGATAAAAACCACGGAATATGATATTTCAAATCCAAGTGATCAAGACGCCCTTAAGTCAATATTGGATTTTCTGTATGTCTCATTAAGCATTGGCCGGTCTCCTGATGATCTCGTAGAAAGGGAGTTAAAAGATCTCCTTGCTGATTTTGCTTTTCAATTGACTCTCGATGTAATGGCCTTGAATGAGCCTAAAAGCTGGTTGCAAAATTCCTTTGATACTCAGATGGCAGCTCGTTTCGCCATGGTTGCTGACAAAGGAGACTCTCGAGTGGAGGTACTTTTACGGCAAAACATGGGACTGAATGCCGGAACGCCTTCGCCTATTCTGGAGCAGAAGTTGTCTTTATGGAACGATTTTGGAATTCTGTTTTGGGAGGGTGATTCTAGCTGGAGTATGGAAGAACTCGTCTTAGCGGATCGCGCCCTATCCATTGTGACCCCTGAAGTCATTGAGAGAACAAGCCAGTTGGGACTCATTGTGATGAACACACTAGGTGGAACAGCGGGGGCCTGGTTTATTATTACATGGAATCATTTGTTTCTGACCCTACCTCATCGTCTAGATATTTTGATCCATGAAGTCATGCATAAACAGTTTTATTCCTTACCATCAACAGAGCAAGATTACTTCGAAAATCTTCATAACACTCACGCCGAATTGGCCAATTTTATCTCTTATTATGCTAAAAGGAGCGTTGATGAAGATGCGGCGGACACAGGCGCTTTTCTATTGTCAGACTTGATTTCGAGCTTGGGTCTTGGCATTCAAGCTTGGAAAGAAGGATCCATAGTCCTAGAAAAGGATTTGCTCATCTTAAGAAGTCTCATTCAGTCTTCTGTAAATCCTGACGGAACCTATGAACAATTTATGTCTGTCGGCGTCAGTGACCAATTGGGGCAAGTGAGATTACTGAAAGCGAAGGTCGCTACGGATGGAGACGGTAATATCACGTCCATATCCTTAGACGTGCCTTTAGGTTTTGACAAAGAAAATGGTTTTCAGATCACTTATAATATTCAGTGGAAAGAGAAGAGAATTACAGCTGTTGACGCACAAGATAATTTCCAATCGCTCTGGGAAAAAGATGCATTGGGTCTTTTGAATTTTGCAGCAACGACTAATCACCCATGGTTCCTTGATCGAATCGCGGGAAAAATCGTTGAAGGATCGTTTATCCAGAATGGGAACCGATATATGAGATTATCGAGTTCGGATCGTCAAGGGAACCAGCGGGAATTTCAGGTTCCAGTGACTCTCTATGTAATAAAAAGTGGTAGTTTTATACCTGTTAATGAAACAGGCGGTGATTTACTTGGAAAATATGACGCGATAGAGATTGATCTCTTGCAAGAGATAGGGAGCACTTATCATTTGTGGCATACTAGGAATAGTGAATTTGCCCATGCTCCTGTGGATAGACGTATTTGGAGTCAACTTGATTTCCCAGCGCTCGAGAAAACGCTGACCGATTTTTTGAAATATACCCGCGTTAAAGACCTTGAACAAATCGACCATAGTCTAAAGAACATGGAGCTTCGTTCGTATGTAACGGATGCTTTTAGTGCCACAACTCGTTTTGGCATCTTCATCAATGGAGATCTGAAATTCTTTGATGTTCTCTTAACCTATAACGCAAACGACCAAATCGCAAAAGTGACCTTATTGGAAAAAGACTTCATCGGACAGACCGTTGGAACATTAGAGGTCAGTCTCCAGCGAAACGATCTTGGTGAGATCGCTGACCTCTTCCTAAAAGAATACGGTGATCCTATTATTCTTAAGCAATTGTTGAACAAATAATCCACGTGTTACCCATCTCAAAAGGGCGAATGTGAAACCTGGTAAAATATCTCCTTCTACTCCCGTTCCTGTACTAATTCCGCCGCCTGATACCCGCTCAACACAGCGCTCTCGATCGTTGCCGGGAGTCCTGTCTGAACCCAGTCGCCTGCCAGGACGAAATTTTTCAATGAGGTTTTCGCCGCCGGGCGCAGTTTTTCGATTTCAGGCGCGGAAGAAAGAGTCGCGTGCGGTTCGCGGATCACCTGACTTTTCACAAGGTTAAACTC
>JACOVV010000084.1 GCA_016177145.1 Candidatus Omnitrophota bacterium
AGATAGTTCCGAGTTTGGAGTTTCAAGTTTCAAGTTGGTTCAAAGTGGTCCAATCGGATTAACTTCAAACTTTAAACTTGGAACTCGAAACTTAATTTCCCGCTCCGAAGCGCGGGCTTTAATTCATCAAACAGTAGATTTGCAAAACAGTGTGGAGCTTTTCCCTGGGCAAGTTCTCAGAGTGGACTACGATGACCTTTTTGCTAAGGATTCGTGGACGAGCGATGGGCTTGTTATTACTGTTCATTTGAATAGTGGGTCACAAACGTTTCTTTTAATAGATAGGTATGAAAATAGAGGAGATTCGGTTGAAGCTTTTCGAGAAAGAGACGAGGGTCGCCAATTTTTTAGGAATCCATCTCTTGTCGAAAGAGAGCAGCCCCGACAAATTAGGGTATGGGATCTCAATAAGCTTAATCATGAAGTGAGACCTTATTATCACGAGACGCAGGACGAATTTGAGAAACGGCGGAAGGGTAAAACCATTGTAGCAGGGAAAGGTCTTTACGAAATCAATTTCAAAGGTTTGCTCATACTTAATGTGTTTCCTTCCGTAGAGCTTTCCTCGAATTATCGTGTTTCAGTCCGAAAGATTCCCGCACGTCAGTTGCAACTTTGGCGTTCTACAGATCAATATGAGCGAAGAATTCTAGTTAGTCCTTCAATTTCAACTGCCGCTGAACATGTAAACGAAATAGGCCCGTTAACTTTTAGTGAAGAAGTAATAGCTCCGCTGTTCCGCTCCGAAGCGCGGGAGGATCAAAGATTGAGTTTGGATTCGATGCGGGAAACGCGTTTGGATAGATCGGGGAGGGACAAACGAACAAGGTCCTCCAAAGAAATCACTCTATTTTCGAGAGAGGTTAAACGTTCCTTGACCTCAGACATATCTTCTCGGAGCGGAACCACAACCTCGGACAGGACGCGGAATTCACCTCTCAATTCTTCAAACATTGCCACCACTTCACGGGGACTAAAATTCTCTTTCACCGACTCTCCTTTGAGACAGGGTCCTACTCTACCGAACGAACCCCAATCTGTCAATATAAAAATTAATGAAGGAAAAATTGATAAATCGCTATCTCCTACAAATTCGCCTATAGATTTCCTTTCCTCCGCCACAAAGCTCGGCGGACCCGCCACGCCTTCTGGCGGGCGCTCAGAGGCACGCTTCCTTACTCAGTCCTTGACGCCAGCGGCGGCAAGGGCAGGGCAGCAAACCAAAGAAGTGCCCAGTACTTTGACGCGAAGCGTCAAACGTGCCGAAGCGCGGGAGACGGTCATTTTGGAGGAGAAAGATCTTGTGTACGACCATGTTTCAGGGACGGCTGGCATTCGTGCACTCGATGTGGATGGATTTACGCTTGCGAATGCTGGGGTGGGCGGCATCGCCTTTGTCCAAGACATGCGCGAGCGTTTTAATAAAGCTGGTAAGCCCGGACGGCTCCGTCTTGCGGTGGCCTATGATGCCCGACCTGGGCATCGGGCATATGCCGAGCACTCATTTCTTGCTGGATTAATTGAGGCCCGCAAACTCAATGTCGAGCTGATTTTTGTAGATCAGGTAGTTCCCGTATTCCTACCTATGGAACTTACGCAGGAAGATGCGCCTCGCGATCTACGTGCGGACGCAGTACTTTTCTGGACGGCAAGCCATAATCCCATCAAAGGGTACAACAAAGCGAGTGCTCTTGGTTCCTACCGTGGTGCCAAAATTCTGATCGGCGGGACCCCGCTTCCCAAAAAGGAGTGGGCTTCCGTCACCAAGAAAGCAAAGGCAATCCAAGCGATCGGCTCTTATCGATTGGCTTCTACCGACGATCAAGATGCTCAGCCTGCAAAAGTGGACTGGATTGGTTATACCGTACGGCGTATCAAAGAGATAATCGACTGGGATAGTCTTGTCGCGTCACTCATCGAATATAAGAAAATACGCCCAAATTTCCGACTGATCGTAGATGCCATGCACGGTTCAACAGCGCCTGTTGTAGCCCATCTTTATGATGACCAGCGTCTGCGTGATGCAGGAATTTTACTAGAGGTGCGCCGTACCGCGACGATGGACAAGGAGCATCCTGAGTATTTGATCAAGCTCGAAACGGGCGAACCTTTGAAAGACAAACAGGGGAGACTGCTTTCTTGGAAGCCAGATCCCACCGATCCAAATGCAGTTGGAAAACTGCCTCCCGTGGTAAATGAAGAAGATGTGGTTATGC
>JACOVV010000075.1 GCA_016177145.1 Candidatus Omnitrophota bacterium
AGACGATCCACGAAGATTATCCAATGCAGCAACATAAATAGAATCTTCTTATCACGGTCGGTGGAAAGATTATCTAACCATTTTTGAAGGCGTGATGGAAATTCTCCTTCATCTCTGTATTGGAGGTAATCAATAAAACGCAAATCTGCATCAAAAAGGACCTCATCAAGAATGTCACAGTAATTGTCTTGCGAACCACTAAGTGCTACCCTTTCCCATTCAGAAACCAGATTATAAAGATACCGCCTTGCACTAGTCATTTATTTGTCTACCCCCCTTCGTTTCTATCTTTAGGTTTCCGAGCTATAAAAACTCTTTCTATCAGACTACGCTTGGAGTGCCCATTTGAATTACTGATGGCATGTAAGTATCTACTGTTGCTTGGTACTTTGTGTTTTTCATGTTTCTCAATCTGTAAGCCAGTTTTCGATTCGCATAAGTTGGCCAGAAAGAATCCTGTTTTGAAAACAGGGCGAACTTTGTCACCATTACGATTTCGTAATCTAACGTCGCCAGCTATGCATATCAGCCGTCCGCCTGGCTTCAATAAACTATTCAATTCTTCGAAAACTTTTTCCATGTAATCTCCATAACGTTGCACACAACAGGTTTCGATATAGTCGTGCTTAAGATCTTTATAGTTATAACCTAATAACCAGAGCCTTAGCCAATTATCTTTCGCATATGTTTGCGCATTTAAATATGGGGGCGAGGTTAATATTAGATCAACTTTTCCTACCAATTCTGGGAAAATGGTAGAGCAAGTTAGTGCAGATCCTTGGTTTACTCCGAATGCCATAAATTTAGGTAAAGGGACACTCAAACATCGTGAAGTTTTTTTAATTAGGCACTCTTTAACATCCCGAATCGGTTTTTTAAGCCTATGTTCAGCTGCAAATTTTTTGACATAGGCAGGTGCCATCGAATATGCATGTGCGCTGGGGACAGAAAGTGAGTCTGAAGCATGGCCATGTAATATACCAAGCAAGCATGCTAAAGTAAAAATTGCGTTTACTCGTAGCTCTTTTTCTTTCGAGTGTACGTCATGAAGCAGTTGGTTACGTGCGCCAAGAATCTGAGTTAGCGTAGCTGGATGGAAGAATGTTCGAACAGACATGGGTACATCGGCATGAGATGAGCCGTTGAAAGGTAATGCGTGGATATACCTACGTACACTCTCTGGACTTACATCAACGAGCTTCGCTAAAGTACATACCACTGCTTCAGGTGCAATATCAATTCCGTAGACAGGATATCCCAGAATCCGTCCTGCTAATAATGTTGTACCCTTACCGCAAAACGGATCGAGGACTATAGAAGATCGTCCCCCATACTCTGACAGCAAGTTATAGGCTATTCCCAGAGGAAACGATCCAGCACGGGACATAATAGTCTGGAGAGGATGATCAACAAACTTCCCAGTTACTGAAGCATTCTTTCGATTATTGTTCATTGCAAACAGTTTGGTCACCCTCTTTATTTGTTCAAAGTCGTCGAGATATAATTATTGGTACTGTTAATGGTTCTGTCAAGTCTTCGTCGGGCGGGTTGAGAAGCATCGGCTCCGGGGCGGACTTACCCGCCGGCAAGTTGACAGAGCCAAAAATAACAAAGTTTATCTATTAACAGAGAGTTGATTAATAACGAAGAATCCAGACCGACTTTGAACCCAAACTGGGAAAAGAGAGCGGGAAGGATTGATTTATGAATAAGTTCGGGGAAAAGGTCAGCTTCATCTGGGACGTGGCCGATCTACTGCGCGGCCCCTACCGGCGCAACCAGAACAAGGACGTCATGCTCCCGATGACTGTCCTTCGGCGCTTGGACTGCGTTCTCGAACCCACCAAGGAGAAGGTCCACGAGAAGCTGAGGAGTCTCCAGAGTAGCAAGGTCAAAAATGTTGAGCCTATCCTGTGCCGCGCGACGGGTGTGCCGTTCTACAACACGAGCAACTATACCTTCGAGAAGCTCAAGGGCGACCCGGACAACATCGCCGCCAACCTGACCAACTACATCAAGGGTTTCTCCACCCGCGCCCGCGAGATCATCGAGCACTTCGGCTTCGAGGAACAGATCGCCAAGCTCGACAAAGCGGACCGCCTGTTCCTGCTCGTCTCGAAGTTCTGTGAAATTGACCTCCACCCGGAGCGGGTGTCCAACATCGAGATGGGCTACATTTTTGAGGAACTCATCCGGCGGTTCAACGAAGCGTCGAACGAGGAGGCGGGCGATCACTTCACACCGCGCGAGGTGATCCGCCTGATGGTGAACCTCCTCTTCCTGCCCGACAGCGACGTCCTTACCACGAAGGGCATCGTCAAGACCCTGTACGACCCCGCCTGCGGGACGGGTGGCATGCTCTCCGTCGCCGAAGAGTACATGCGCGAACTCAACCCGGACGCCCGCCTTGAGGTCTTCGGCCAGGACTACAACCCGCAGGCCTACGCCATCTGCGGGTCGGACATGATGATCAAGGGCGAGAACATCGACAACATCGCCTTCGGCGACAGCTTCACCGACGACCATTTAGCCGGGAAGAAGTTTGACTACATGCTGGCAAATCCGCCGTTCGGCGTGGAATGGAAGCCCCAGGAAGACATCGTCTGGCGCGAGCACGAGGAGCAAGGTTTCGGCGGTCGCTTCGGGGCCGGCCTGCCGCGTATCAACGATGGGGCGCTGCTCTTCCTCCAGCACATGATCAGCAAGATGAAGGACCCAAAGGAAGGTGGCACCCGCCTGGCCATCGTCTTCAACGGCTCGCCGCTTTTCACCGGTGGGGCTGGTTCCGGCGAGAGCGAGATCCGGCGCTGGATTATCGAGAACGACTGGCTCGAAGGCATCGTGGCCCTGCCCGACCAGCTCTTCTACAACACCGGCATCT